>NZ_RZSB01000269.1:0-7185 GCF_004023285.1 Mesorhizobium sp. M2A.F.Ca.ET.067.02.1.1 | reverse complement strand
GCCATATGCAGCGTGATGACGCCGGAAACGAAGGCATCGGCGAACTGGCTGGCGTAGGGCGAGTAGAGATAGGACGCGACATATTGGGTCGACGCCAGCGCGAAACGGGCGGCGTCGCCCTGCGCGGCCGCGATGCCCACGGAGCGGCGAAGCGCCGCTTCCTCGACCAGCGTGCCGGGGCTGAGCAGGCGCGCCTCGTCCAGCAGGGCGAGCGCCTGGGCAGGGTCATCGGCCGCAAGCAGCGAACCCTTGACCAGCGCCAGAAAGGCGCCGATGTCCGGAGGCACGCTCATCGGATCGATCGGCTTCAGCATTTCGATCGCATTGGCCGGCCGGCCGTTCAGATAGGCGACGACGCCCTTGGCGATGGCGAGGCTTTGCGGGTCGGTCATCGCGCGCGAAGCCGCCGCCGCGACCGTCACCGGATTGCCGCCGCTCATGCCGTAGACCAGCAAGGCGCGGAAATTCTTCGGCTCTTTGAAGTCCTCGGCATTGGCATCGCGCATCCGGGCGTCGATCATTTCGAGGAGCTTCGCCTGCATCGGCAGCGCGGCATGATCACCGCCGGCAATGCGGTCCTGGATCAGCTGCAGCGAACGCACCAGCTGATAAGGCTGTAGCACGTCCTGCGCGAAGGCCGCCGAGGGCGCCCCCGCCGCAAGCAATAGCAGCGCGATCGCGCCGCCGATGATGCTTCTGGCCTTCATCCGCCGGCCGTCATCAGGATTTCGATGCGGCGGTTCGTGGCCGCCATCGGATCGGACGCGATCTTGGGCTGCCGGTCGGCGAAGCCCGCGACCTCGGTGATGCGGCTTTCGTCTACGCCGCCGCGAACCAGCATGTAGTAGGCCGCATGGGCACGCGCGGTGGACAGCCGCCAGTTGTCGTAGGTGTCGCTGCGGAACGGCCGCGCGTCCGTGTGGCCGCTGATGGTGATGGTGCCCTTCTTCTCGTTGATGATGTGGCCGATCTTTTCCATCGCCAGCACCAGCTCGCGGCGCGGCATGGCCGAGCCGATCTCGAACATGCCGAAATCGAGCTGATCGGTGATCGAAATGACCACCCCCTTGTCGGTGGCCTCGACCGAGACGCCGTCGGCGAGCTTTTCGCCCGGCAGGAATGCCTTGGCGAGTTCCTTCTTGATGTCCGCGGCCTGCTGGAGGGCGGCTTTGCTCGGCGCCTTGCCGCCCTTGTCGGCGGCCTGCTCTTGTTCGGTCTTTTCCGCCTTCGCCGCTTCGGCTTTGGTGTCGCCGGCCGCGGCCTCGCGCTTGTCGGCTTCGGCTTTCCCGCCCTGTGCCTTGTCAGTCTTGTTACCTTCACCCGACGGCTTTTCGACCTCGCCCTGCGCGGCCTTCTGACCGCTCTTGGCCTCGGTCTTTTCCGAAGTTGCCAGCGGCTCCAGCGGCGCGGCCGTCATCGGGGGAGCCGCCGGAGCGGCCTTTGCCTTCGGCACCGCGACCGTTGCGACCTTCTCGCCAGGCTTGGCGGGATCGCCATCGATCTTGGCGCGTTCGGCGGTGGCCTCGGCGCCAGGCGCCGCCACCTGCTGCGACCAGAAATCAGGCGCGAAGGGGTCGCGATAGGATTCGCCGCCGGAAGCGCCGGTCGCCGGGCCGGCCGTCTGGGCGCCGCCTTCGCCCTTGGCGCTGACATTCTGCAGCACCCCCGTATCAGCGGCGATCTCCGCCAGCACCGCATAGGGATCGGCAAACAGCTTTTCTTCGGAAAGCTGCGCATCCTGCGCACCGTCCTTGGTCTGCCGGCGTTCGGACGAGCCGGCGCCGCCCTTGCCGTCCTCGCCCGCCTTGGTCGCGCCCTGCTGCGGATTGTCCGCGGTCAAACCGACCTTGCTCGGGCCGTCGCCGAGATCCTCGAGGCCCTTGCGGCTGGAATTGCGGTCGATCAGCTCGACCGGATTGAAATAGCTGGCGACGGCTGCCTTGGTCTGCTCGTTGGCGGCGTTGATCAGCCACATGACGAGGAAGAAGCACATCATCGCCGTCATGAAATCGGCGAAGGCGATCTTCCACACGCCACCATGGTGATCATCGTCATGACCGTCGTGATTGCGCTTGACGATGATGATCTCGTGCCGGGGCTCGGCATGGTCGATGGCGCTCATGACAGAACCTCGGACAAGGACGCGGACCACTCGGCGATACGCGTCTCGAACACCATTTCGTCGATGCTCACGGTCAGGTCGAAGCCCGGCGCCTCGGCGAAGTCGAGATTGGCCGCGCGGGATCCAAGCGCCGCCTTCAGCGGCTCGAACAGCGAGAGCGGTCCCCGAACACCGATGCGGACGGCCTCGTTGTCCGCGACCGCGGCGGCGATGGCGCGTGAAAGGGCCTGCAGCGAACGTTCCTGCAGGTCGTCGCTGAGAAGGCCGCCGATGATGCGGGCAACAGTCGCGCCGGCAAGCTCGGCAACGCGCTGCTCCATGGCGTCGATGCGCGTGGCGACAGCGGCGCCGAGGTCGCCGCCGAAGCTTTCAAGAAAGGCTCTCGCGGCATCGTCGCTGGCCTGGCGCTCGGCGTCGAGCGCGGCCTGATGGGCGAGCGCAAGCCGTGCCTCGAGCGTGGCCTCCGCATCGGCCACCGCCTCGGCGATTAGCGCGCCGATGTCGGCCTGTGGCGCGTGCGGTGCCGGCGCGGCCGGCATATGCGCGGCTTCGCGCGGGGTCGCCGCCTGGCTGGCGTACGGGGTCCGCGAGCCGAAATCGGGCAGGAGGTCGAAGAGGGCCGCCGAGACCATGGCCTAACCCACGGCTTCCGGGGCGGCAGCCCATTTGCGCAGAATCTGCGCGGTGCGCTCCTCATTGAGATCGACCATGCGGGCAAGCCGCTCCTGCGGCGCCGGCCGGATCTTCTGGCGCAGATCATCGAGCGGGGTTGCGCCGGCGCGCGCGCCGGGTAGCGGCGGTGTCTCGGCGGTGATCGCGGCGACCGGCGCGTCGGGCGTCGGCAGCGAGCGTTGCACATCATCGAAGCTTGGGCCGGCAATGGCCGCGGGCTTTGCCGATGCCGTCAGCGCTGCGGCCATGGGCTTCAGGCCGAAGAAGGCAACCAGGAAAACAACGACAATAAAGGCGCCTGCATTGATGAGCGTGCCGGTATGGGTGCCGATCGAGGCGAGGATGCCCGGCTGTTCGATCGGCTCGCCGTCGAGGCCGTTGATGAACTCGACCGCCGACACGTCGATGACGTCGCCGCGCTTGTCGTCGAAGCCGGTCGCCGACGCCACCATCTTCTGGATATCGGCGACGCGCTTGGCGATCTGCTCCGGCGTGGCGTCCTTGCCGAGGATGGTCTTCAGCCGATCCTGGTTGACGACGACCGCGATCGACATCTTGTTGACCGTGTAGCCGTTCGAAACGGTCGCGATCTTCTTGGAGTTGATCTCGTAGTTGGTGATTTCTTCCTTGCGGTCGTTCTGCGAGGAGGACTGCGGCCCCTCGGTGCTGGTCGTTTGCGTCTCGGGCAGGTTCTGCTCGACGCTGGTCGGGGTCGAAGCCTGCTTCTGGTTGCTGGCCTCGTTGGTCTTGACCGATTGCACCGAACGTTCGACGCGCGAGTTCGGATCGAAGATCGTCTCCTCGGTCTGGCGGCTGTCGGTGTTGACGTCAGCCTTGACGCTGGCGCGGAAATTGTCGGGGCCGAGATAGGGGGTGAGCGCGCGGCGGATGTTGTCGCCGATCTGCGCCTCGACCGTCTGCTCGACCCCCAGCGTGCGCGCGGCGCTCGTGTTGGAAGGATCGTCGCCGGCGGCCAGCAGATTGCCGTTGGAATCGAGCACGGTGACCTTGTCGGCCGAGAGGCCGGGAACCGCCGCCGCAACCAGATGACGGATCGACATGGCGCTTTTCTCGGCATCGTTGCCGGTATAGCGGATGACCACCGAGGCGGAGGGCTGTTGCTCGTCGCGGCGGAAATTGGCGCGCTCGGACATGACTATATGGACGCGCGCCGCCTTGACGCCGGAGATCGACTGGATCGTGCGCGCGATCTCGCCTTCCAGCGCGCGCACACGGGTGATCTGCTGCATGAAGGAGGTGAGGCCGAGCGAGCCGACATTGTCGAACAGCTCGTAGCCGGCATTGGCGCTGGTCGGCAGGCCTTTCTCGGCGAGCAGCATGCGCGCCTGCGCGGTGGTGCCGGCAGGCACCAGCACGGAAGTGCCGTCGGAGCCGACATCGAAGCCGATGCCGGCATCGGCCAGCACAAGGCCGATCTGGTTCACGTCGGAACGCTCGAGGCCGACATAGAGCGTCTCATAGGCCGGGCGATTGAGATAGACGGAAGCGATGCCGATGACGGCCATGACCAGGGCCGCGATGCCGCCCATGAGCGCCAGACGCCGCACGCCGAAGCTCTTGAAATTCGCGATGATGCTCTGGATCTGTTCCGGCACGATTCAACGGCTCCCAGCACGACTGTCCGCCGGAAGACTAGACCGCGAAGCTTGTGCGAGGATGATAGGGCGCGCCGGCAAAGAGCCAGCAAGATGCCGAACGCGCAACTTCCTTCCGAGAAACGAAAAAGGCCGCGTTTCAGACACGGCCTTTTCGTCGGTCGAAGGTGAGCAGGCGACTTAGCCGTTCTTGAACAGCTGCAGGATCGACTGCGAGGAGCTGTTGGCGATCGACAGCGACTGGATGCCGAGCTGCTGCTGGACCTGGAGCGCCTGGAGGCGCGTCGATTCCTTGTTCATGTCGGCATCGACGAGCTGGCCGACGCCGCGATCGATGGAGTCCATCAGGCTCTGGGTGAAGGTTTTCTGCAGGTCGATCGAGCTCTTGGCGGCGCCGAGCACGGTGGCGGCGTCAGTAAGCTGACTCATGACGTTGTCGATCTTGGTGACCATCTGCGTGATGATATCGTCGGTCACGCCCGTTGCCGTGATGTCGAGATTGAAGGCGGAGACGTTGTCGATCTTGACGGGCGTGCCCGTCACCGCGGCTTGGGCGGTGGTGTTGGCGGCGATGTCGGTAGCGCCGCCGGCGATCGCGGTGGCATAGGCGGCGTCATACGCCGACTGGTCCGCGGCCGTGGAATAGATCGAGGTCTTGCGATCGAGGATGCCCTGGTTCTTGACGGCCGTGGCGAGGCCGGAATCGAACAGCTTGGTGCTCTCGACATTAACGTCGATCGTTCCAAGCGAGATGGCGCCTGACGAAGAGCGATTGAACGAAGAGACGATCTTGGCGTCCGGCTGGACGCCGTCATTGGCGGCTGCCACCTGCGTGGACGTCACCGAAAGGTAGTTCGAGCCGGAGAAGGTGGCGGCGTCGGCGAAGGATTTCATCTGCGCCTGGAGCGCGGTGATTTCGGTCTGCGTCTTGGCCTTGTTGGCATCCGACTGGCCGACGGCCGACAAAAGCTTGGTCTTGATCTGGCCGATCGTCGAAAGGACGTTATTCATGCCGGTATAGGCGGTGTCGACCTTCGAGGCGCCAAGGCCGAGCGCGTCCTGTACGGTCGACAGCGCCGAGTTGTCGGAGCGCATGGTGGTAGCGATCGACCAGTAGGCGGCGTTGTCGGAGGCCTCGGAGACCCTGTAGCCGGTCGAGATCCGCGCCTGCGTCTGCTCGAGCGATTTGTTGGTGGCGTTGAGGCTTTGAAGTGCGGTCAATGCCGCAGCGTTCGTCATGATGCTCGCCAAGAAACTCGCTCCTTCTCAAAAGCCGGCATGCCACGCAGGCCTCGACCTGCCCATCGGTTGCGATCGTGCCGGGCGGGCCGATTCGACAACCTGTATCAATTGGTTAACCATACCTAGCGCGATATGGTTAATGGCCTGTTAAAAGTCGGCTTCGGAGAAGTTAAGAAACGAGGGTTGCGCGAGCCTTGAGCAAACGCAAATCGGGCCGCGCTTTTGGCGCGGCCCGGTGCTTTGGCGTGGTCAGTATAGAGCGATCAGCCGCGGAAGAGCGACAGGATCGACTGCGACGAGCCGTTGGCGATCGACAGCGCCTGGACGCCGAGCTGCTGCTGAACCTGCAGAGCCTGGAGGCGGGTCGATTCCTTGTTCATGTCGGCATCGACGAGCTGGCCGACGCCGCGATCGATGGAGTCCATCAGGCTCGAGGTGAAGGTCTTCTGCAGGTCGATCGAGCTCTTGGCGGCGCCGAGCTTGGTCGCAGCGTTCGTCATGGACTTGAGCGCGGCATCGACGACGTTCATCATCGCCTGGATCTGGGTGTCGCTGGCAGCGGTGGTGCCGGAGAAGATCTTCAGGCTGGCGACAGTGTAAGTGTCGGTGGCCACCGCAGCCGCGCCGAGGGTCGGGGCCGAGGCCGTGGCCACAACGCTGCCGTCGGTGCCGAGGCGGTTGGCGTCGAGGATGCCCTTCGACACACCTGCCGCGGTGCCAGCCTCATACAGCTTGATGCTTTCCACGTTGACGTCGATCGTGGAGATCGAAACCGCGCCGGTGGAGCTGCGGTTGAAAGCCGAAACGATCTTGACGTCGGCCGCGCTCGTGGCGGTGGCGCCGCTGTTGACCGACAGCATGTTGGTGCCGGAGAAGGTGGCGCCGTCTGCGTAGGCCTTCAGCTGGTCCTGAAGAGCCTTGATTTCAACCTGGGTCTTTTCCTTGGACGCGTCGGTCTGGCCGTAGGATGCGGTCAGCTTCTGCTGGATCTGGTTGATGGTGCTGATCGCGCTGTCCATGCCGGTGTAGGCCGTGTCGACCTTCGAGGCGCCGAGGCCGAGAGCGTCCGAAACGGTGGACATGGCCTGGTTGTCGGAGCGCATCGTGGTTGCGATCGACCAGTAGGCGGCGTTGTCGGAAGCCTGAGAAACGCGATAGCCCGTCGAGATGCGGGCCTGGGTGGTGTCGAGGTTCTTCTGGGTGGCGTTCAAGCTCTGCAGAGCGGTCAACGCCGAGGCGTTGGTCATGATACTGGCCATGGTACTCGTACCCTATTTTTACACTGATTTTTTGACATACCGGCGTGTCCGGTATGACGGTGCGGCATCATGCCAATGATCTGTGAAACCCGATCACCCGCCATCTGCGAGCAATATGCGGGCCAGTCCCTACCAAAGCGCTAAATCGCAGGGTTAATCGAAAATATATTGCGCAAAAATCGAGCGCGGATCCGGCGCCGGCCTCTGCGGCTTCAAGTGAAGGATCGCACCAGGCTGCCGACGAGAAGGTTCCAGCCGTCGATCAGCACAAAGA
>NZ_RZSB01000268.1:0-7206 GCF_004023285.1 Mesorhizobium sp. M2A.F.Ca.ET.067.02.1.1 | reverse complement strand
TTGAAAACCCGCCGCCGATATTGCATCGGCGAGGTTTTCAGCCGCGCGGCGAAATGCTGGCGCAGCGAGGTGGCGCTGCCGAAGCCGGCTTCGAAGGCCACCATGTCCATCGATTTTTTTGTCTGCTCCAAAAGCCGCTGCGCCAGCGCCACGCGCTGGTCGGCAAGCCAGTCGCTGAAACTGGTGCCGGTGGTTTTCTGGAAATGGCGCGTGAAGGTGCGGCGGGTGAGACCCGCTGCTTCGGCGACGCTGTCGAGACTGTGCGCTTCGCCGAGCGATGCCCGCACGTCATCGAGGGCCTTGGCGAACCGGTCGGCGTTTGGCGTTGGCGCAAGCGGGCGCTCGATGAACTGTGCCTGGCCGCCCTGCCGGTGCGGCGAGAGCACGACGTGACGAGCGAGCCGCAGCGCCGCCTCCGCGCCATAGCGGGCGCGCACGATGTGCAGGCAGCAGTCGAGCCCGGCGGCGACGCCGGCGGAAGTGATGACGTCGCCATCGTCGACATAGAGCGCGTCGGCGTCGATAGCGATGTCTGGATGAAGCGCCTGGAGTTGATCGGCATAGGCCCAGTGAGTCGTTGCCTTACGCCCGGCCAGCAATCCGGCGCCGGCAATGGCGAAGGTGCCGAGGCACAGACCCACGATCAGCGCGCCGCGCTTATGCGCGCCTTGCAGCGCCTCCTTGAACGGCGCAGCCAGAGGGGCATCGAGGTCCTTCCAGCTTGGAATGATGACGATATCGGCCTCGTCGAGCGCCGAAAGATCGTGCGGCACAACGATGCTCAGCCCCGCATCGGTATGAATGGGTCCCTCCTCCATCGCGCAGACGCGGAAGTCGAAGCGTGGCAGTCCAAGCCTGGTTCGATCGGCGCCGAACACCAGGCAGGGCACGGAGAGGTGGAACGGGCTGATGCCGTCGAAGGCGAAAGCGGCGATGATCGGTTGCTTCATGGCTCACATCGTTTGCGTTGATTGGCGAATGTCCCAATTCTTTCGAATGATGTCAATTGGGCCACTTTCGGCCACCGGGACATCCGCCTAGCTTTGCGCCCATCAACCCGGTCGAAAGGAAAATGCCATGTCAGCACCAGCCATCCAGCCGGGCCGCGCGCTTGTCGTCGTCGATGTCCAGAACGACTACAATGGCGGCAATTTGGCCATCCAGCATCCGCCCTTCGCCGAGACCGTCGCCAATGTGGCGCGCGCCATGGACGCTGCCGCGGCGGCCGGCATCAAGATCGTCGTCGTCAAGCAGATGGCGCCGGAGACCTCGCCGATCTTCGCCAAGGGCAGCCATGGCGGCGAATTGCATCCAGAGATCGCCAGGGGCAGCCGCGACCATTATGTCGAAAAGACGCTGCCGTCGGCCTTCGCCGGCACGGATCTGGAAGCCTGGCTGCGCGCCAATGCTATCGATACGATCGCGGTCGTCGGCTACATGACCCACAATTGCGATCTGTCGACCATCATCCACGCGGTGCATATGGGCTTTGCGGTCGAGTTCCTGTCGGATGCCAGCGGTTCGGTGCCCTATGCCAACAGCGCCGGCTTTGCCTCGGCCGAGGACATCCATCGGGTGGTGACGATCATTCTGCAGTCGCGCTTCGCCGCGGTGCTGAAGACCGCGGAATGGATCGATTGCCTGACAACCGGGAAGCTGCCGGAGCGCGACACGATTTATGCATCGAACCAGCGGGCGCTGAAGCGGAACGCTGCCTAGTCCGGCAAGCAAAAAGGGCGCCGCAATAGCGACGCCCCTGATCGTTCCCGGTCTGAAGGGTGCTTAGAACAGTCCCTCGATCTGCCCCTGCTCGTTGAGGAAGATCTTTTCCGAGGACGGCGCCTTGGGCAGGCCGGGCATGGTCATGACCTCGCCGCAGATGATGACGACGAAGCCGGCGCCGGCCGAGAGCCTGACCTCGCGCACCGGCACGGTGTGGCCGGTCGGCGCGCCGCGCAGGTTCGGGTCGGTCGAGAAGGAGTACTGGGTCTTGGCCATGCAGACCGGCAAATTGCCGTAGCCGGCCTGTTCCCAGGCATGCAGCTGGTCGCGGATCGACTTGTCGGCGATCGCCTCGTCGCCGCGATAGATGCGCTTGACGATGGTGTTGACCTTCTCGAACAGCGGCATCTCGTCGGGATAGAGCGGTGAGAACTGCGAGGCGCCGGACTCGGCAATTTGGACGACCTTGCGGGCGAGGTCCTCGATGCCGGCCGAGCCTTGCGCCCAGTGCTTGCACAGGATCGCCTCGGCGCCCTGCGCCTTGACGAAGTCCTTCATCGCCTGGATCTCGGCTTCGGTGTCGGTGGTGAAGTGGTTGATCGCCACCACCGCTGGCACGCCGAACTGCTTCACGTTCTCGATGTGGCGGCCGAGATTGAGGCAACCCTTCTTGACCGCCTCGATGTTCTCCTTGCCGAGGTCTTCCTTCTTGATGCCGCCATTCATCTTCATGGCGCGCACGGTGGCGACGATGACAGCCGCCGACGGCTTCAAGCCAGCCTTGCGGCACTTGATGTCGAAGAACTTTTCCGCGCCGAGGTCGGCGCCGAAGCCGGCTTCGGTAACGACATAGTCGGCGAGCTTCAGCGCGGTCGTGGTGGCGACGACCGAGTTGCAGCCATGCGCGATGTTGGCGAACGGGCCGCCGTGCACGAAGGCCGGGTTGTTCTCCAGCGTCTGCACCAAGTTGGGCTGCATGGCGTCCTTCAGCAGAACCGCCATCGCGCCGTCGGCCTTGAGGTCGCGGGCATAGACCGGCGACTTGTCGCGGCGATAGGCGACTATGATGTCGCCGAGGCGCTTCTCGAGGTCCTTGAGGTCGGTGGCAAGGCACAGGATGGCCATCACTTCCGAGGCGACAGTGATGTCGAAGCCGGCTTCACGCGGATAGCCGTTGGCGACGCCGCCCAGCGAGCAGATGATCTCGCGCAGCGCCCGGTCGTTCATATCCATGACGCGGCGCCAGGCGACGCGGCGGGTGTCGATGCCGAGCTCGTTGCCCCAGTAGATGTGGTTGTCGATCAGCGCCGACAGCAAATTATGCGCGGTGGTGATGGCGTGGAAGTCGCCGGTGAAGTGGAGGTTCATGTCCTCCATCGGCACCACCTGGGCAAGGCCGCCGCCCGCGGCACCGCCCTTGACGCCGAAATTCGGGCCGAGCGAGGCCTCCCGGATGCAGATGATCGCCTTCTTGCCGATGCGGTTGAGGCCGTCGCCGAGGCCGACCGTGGTGGTCGTCTTGCCTTCGCCGGCGGGCGTCGGGTTGATGGCGGTGACCAGGATCAGCTTGCCGTCCTTGTTGCCCTTCACCGACTTGATGAACTCGGCCGAGACTTTGGCCTTGTCGTGGCCATAGGGCAGCAGATGCTCGGTCGGGATGCCGATTCTGGCGCCGATCTCCTGGATCGGTTTCTTCTTGGCGGCGCGCGCGATCTCGATGTCGGACTTCACTTCGGCCATGACGGCTTTCCTCTGGAGTAGGCGGTGGAGGGGAGGGGTTCGATCATTCGTGCATGGTCGAAACGCCGCCCGGACGCAAGGTCATGTTCTAACCCTGTCGCTGGCGCGGCGTCAACTTCCATGCAACTATGTTTCCTGTTAAGAAAGAGTGTTCCTGTCGCCGGCCTCTTCCAAGGCGGTCGTCTCGGGCCCGGTCGTTGCGCCGTATAGAAGCCAGAGCGGGGGCGGTTTCGCCGTCTCAAAACAGCCGCCTAATGCGCGAAAAGCGACAGGGGCGACGGCGCAAATCCGCCATCGCCCTGTCGCCCCGAGACGGTGCTATTGGGTCAGAACGTTGCTGATCTCGACCATGTTGGAGCGCACGCGCAGGATGTAGAAGCCCATCGTCGTCAGATGCGTCGGCAACAGCCAGCCATCCTCGCGGCCATTGGCGATGATGAAGGGCTGGATGCGTAGCGCCGAGACGAATTGCGAATCCATCGTGTCCCACAGGCTCTGCAGGTGCTTTTCCTTGAGCACGTCCTCGAAGTCGGCCTGGGCGCCCTTCATGAGGCCGTAATAGGCATAGAGCTGGCCATAGGCGAACCAGAAGCGGTCGTCGGCGCGGGTATCGAACCAGCCGTTGTTGTGGTTTTCGGCGCGCTCCTTGAGGATCGCCGAAGTCGAGCCGATATCCGAAGCGATGCGGTCGATATATTGCTTGAGATTGTCGGCGCGCGCGTCGAACGTCGCCTGGCAGGTGGCGAGCCGGGCGTTGAAGGAACGCAGCTTGCGCACCGCGTCCCGATAATAGCTCGGCGTCGGCGTCTTGGGGCCGAAGGGGTTCAGGCCGAAATACCAGGTGTACTCGTCGAACTGCAGATTGCCGCGTGCGTCCTGCAGGTCGGCATCGATCTGCGAAGTCGTGCGCACGCGGCCGAGATTGTCGGCAAGCTCGGTCGCGGTGCGGCGCACCGCCTGGTTGATGCCGCGCTGGAAGGACGCCTTGTTGTCCATCCAGGGCGTGTTGTCCCAGTCGATGCCGAACAGGCCGAGCTTGTAGAGGATCATCGATGAGATCCAGGCATTCTGGTTGACGTTGAAGTCCGTCAGGTCGGCGGCGACCTGGGCGATCGCCGAGTTGCCGCAGGTCTTGGCCGTGTCGGTGCCAGCGCCGGCGGAGACCTGCTCGCCGGCCGACACGTTGCGCTTCTCGAATGTGTAGGTGTCGGGATAGTTCGGGTTGAAATTGTTCCACCACTGCGTGGCGTAGAAGAAATTGGCGTAGAGGCCGATCAGCACCAGGAGGGCGAGACCGACCACCGCCTTCAGGATCCAGCCGCGCTGTCCGTACCAGCGGCCGACCCACATGAACGGCCACAGAATGACGCCGATGACGAAGCCGATGCCGCGGCCGATCCACTGGAAGATCTGGGTGAAGAAGTTCACGATCGGGTCGAGCATGGCTGTGGCACCCCCTTGGAGCATTTCACCGTTTCAAGGGAAACGGCGATCTGCCCTAACCCTTTGTTTTGGCACAATTCCGGGCGGAAAACCGCCCAGACTTTCCTAGTCAGTCAGGCCGTAAAGACGCGCGCGGAACGCCGCCTTGTCCTTCAAATATGTGGTTTTCAGAACGTCCACAACATGGCTTCGCCAGGCGTCGCTGTAGCTCTCATAGTCCTTGTAGAAGCCGGGCTTGTTGAAGACGTAGCGTGAGACGAAGTCCTGCGGCACGAAATCCGAGATCAGCTGGTTGGTCAGCCAGGCATCGGGGTGTTCGGGCTTGGCGCGCACGACCAGGAAGCGCTGGCGCGGCGGTACGTCCTCGATCTTGAGATGACCGAGTTGGGCGATCTCGCGCTTGGCGGCGTTGAGGAAGGGAAAGTTCCCGTCCTGGGCGATCAGGTCGGCATGCCCGTGGATCCAGGTCTGCAGCCAGACCTTGTCGACATCGGTCAAATTGCGGTTGGGCTCGACATCGGCGATCAGCGCGCGCACAACCATCTCGGCCCGATGCTCGAGATAGCCGGAGGCCTCGATCCACGAGGCGCGCGGCAGGTCGAGGCGGCCGGTGGCGGCGAGGAAGCGGAACACTTTGTCGGCGTCGTTGATCGACAGGTAGCTGACCTGCCAGGGGCGTGAGCGGCGGAAGCCGGGAGCGGCCGGATCGCAGATCACCGTCGTCATGTCGGGATCGACGAAGACATAGAGGCCGCCGAAATGGCTGGTCCAGTAGGCATTGTGGCGGAAGATCACCTGGTCGGGGACCAGCGCGTTCTCGCGGATGTCGCCGCAGATTTTGGCCAGATCGACCATGCGCTGCAGCATGGCATTGTCGCGCCAGGCGTCGGGTTCCTGCTTCAGCCGGTCGACCAGTCTGCCGAGCTCGGCCGCCTTGCCCAGCACATCCTCGGCCGACAGCACTTTGAACTCGACCTGGTTGATCGACAGCAGGTCCTCGATGTCGTTGACCTTGGGGACCGAGTCCTCGATCTCGCCGTAGATCACGTCCTTGATGGTCAGCGCGTCGATGGCGCGCTGGTTCTTCGACATGAACTCGAACATCAGCTGCGAGGTGTTGGAGAAGGCGGTGTGCACCACGGGCAGATCGATCTGCGACGGCGTCAGGATGATGAAGCGGCGGTTGACCTCGTTGGGATCGAGATAGTCGAAATCGCCGCACTCCTCGGCGATCTCGGGCGAGAAGCCGGTGCGGTCGATCTGGAAGCTCTTCAACCTGGTCGGCTCGAGGCCGAAGGCGACAAGCGCCTTGTTGTAGCGCTGGATGAGATGCGGCTCGTCGACGGCGAGCAGCCTGCCGTAGATCAGCTCGTTATCGCGCAGGAGGTCGGGTTTCTTGGCGGTGGGCTTCATCTTTCCTTCTCCCCGTTCACGGGGAGAAGGTGCCCGAAGGGCGGATGAGGGGCGGCGCCAACGCTCATCATCCTTGCTCCGATCTTGCGGCCGGCAGAAATTTCGCATCGACCCCAATTATCTTTCGATCCAACCGACCATCCAGCGCCGCAACAATCGTATCCAGCACGCTCGCGCAGTTGGTCAAAACATCTGCGTGCCAAACCCTCAATACGGAACAACCGTTTCCGTTCATCGTCTCGTCCCTGTATCGATCCCTGGATCGACCGGCATGTTGGCTGCCGTCAACCTCGACAACCAGATTGGCTCCGCGGCAAGCGAAGTCCGCGAAGTAAGGGCCGATCGGCAGTTGGCGAACAAACTTATGGCCGTTCAATCGCCGCCCCCGCAGTTCATGCCATAGCCGTTCCTCCGCATCGTTTTCGACCTGCCGCAGCTCGCGGGCTCTCGTAACCTTTGGCTCATTTCTGCCACGGATGGCGCTGCCCCTCATCCGCCCTTCGGGCACCTTCTCCCCGTGAACGGGGAGAAGGAAGAAATCACCACGCCCCCTTCTTCTTCAACTCCTCCATCTCGCGCGCCGCGCGCTCACGCAGCCGCGCGTCGCGCAGGAGCTTCTCCACCGCGGCATCATCCGACTTGTCGGAATAGCGGAATTCGGAATCGGCGTAGCGGTTGATCTCCTGCATGACCATGTCCATCGAGAACGGTCCGCGCAGTTCCTCGATCATCGCCTTCTTGTCGTCGTAGCTCTTGTGCATGAAGGCTTCGGGCTTCTCGAACCAGTCGTCCGGCAGCTCGAAGTCCATGGCGCGCATCTTGATCGCGTCGGTGACGTTCTTGACGGCGCGGCCGGTGAAGCGCGGTTCGGCGTCCTTGATCATGTGC
>NZ_RZSB01000267.1:0-7274 GCF_004023285.1 Mesorhizobium sp. M2A.F.Ca.ET.067.02.1.1 | reverse complement strand
GAGTGAATCCTGCACGTCCTGTGGCATGCCGGCCATCATCGGCGTCTTGAAGATGCCGGGCGCGATGGTGCAGACGCGAATGCCGGAGCGCGCCAGATCGCGCGCGACCGGCAGCGTCATGCCGACGACGCCGCCCTTGGAACCGGAATAGGCGGCTTGCCCGATCTGGCCGTCATAGGCGGCAACGGAGGCGGTGTTGACGATGACGCCGCGCTCGCCCCCGGCAAGCGGATCGAGCTGCGCCGCCCGATCGGCAACGAGGCGGATCATGTTGAACGTGCCGATCAGGTTGATCTCGATAACCTTGCGGTACTGGTCGAGCGGATGCGGTCCGTCCTTGCCGATCGTCTTCACACCGATGGCGATGCCGGCGCAATTGACCAGGATGCGCGGTTGACCAAGCTTTGCAGCTACTTCGGCGATCGCGACCGTGGCGCTGTCCCCGCTAGAGACGTCGCATTGGACGGCAATGCCGCCGATGTCGGCCGCGACCTTCGCCGCGCGCTCGATGCCGACATCGAGGATGGCGACGTGGGCGCCCTTGTCGGCAAGCGCGCGCGCCGTCGCCTCGCCAAGACCCGATCCGCCACCGGTTACGATCGCGATCTGGCCGTTCGGGTTCATGCAAGCCTCCCAGGATTCCGGATTATGCTACGAGGCGCGCAGGGGAGGCGCAACCGCAATGGCCGGCTCGATCGATAGCTGCGCATTGCTGGCCGGCCGCGCCAGAGCCGGGGCAAATTCCGCGACCCTCGCCATGCTGGCGTGGCAGACCTCACCGGCAAAGCGGGCGACTGCGCCCGGCTTGATCTCGTGATGCAGCAGCCGGTCGAGATCGACCGGGCGCGGCATGGTGATCTGCCCGCGCGGGAAGCGCCTGAAGCCGAGCGGCCCATAATACGGCTCGTCGCCGACCAGGATGACGGCAGGCGCGCCGGCCTTCCTGGCCGCTTCCAGCGCGATCGCGACCAGCTTGCGGCCGATGCCCACATTCTTGAAGGCGGGGCGCACCGCAAGCGGGCCGAGCATCATGGCGCGTCCCGCGCCCGCGGCCACGCGCGTCATGCGCACCGAAGCGATCACCGTATCGTCCTTGACGGCGACATAGGACATCGAGCGGTCGTGCCCGCCCGACTCGCGGATCTTGTAGGCGGCAAGCACGAAGCGGCCCGGGCCGAAGGCCTCGTCGTTGATGGCTTCGATTTCAGCATCATGGGCCGGGGTTTCCGGCAGGTATTTCACGTCGGCAAGGCTCATGGTCTTTGCGTTCCGGCATGCGAGGAAGGTTTGCTGCAAAGCGGCAGCGTTCGCCAGTCAGCGCTTGTTAAGCGCGGGCGCCCTTTCGTCGTCGGTCGAACCGGATCGAGGCAAAGTCGAACATGGGCGCCTCCGCTAGCACCAATTTTGTGCCGCTGCAATCGGCGCTTTTCGTGTTTCTTTGTGCCATTCGACGAACTGGTTTGTCATTTGACGAACTGTTCAGCGTCGAAGGGCTTCGCCAACCCGGCTATCGGCCTAGATTGTTGCGAACCGCAGGGAGATTTCCGCATGGGATTGCTGATCGAAGGCAAATGGCAGGACCGCCCGTTCGAGACGGACAGCGGCGGACGGTTCATACGCAGAGAGTCGCAATGGCGCGACTGGATCACGCGTGACGGCCGTCCGGCGCAGGGCCGCAGGCGGGGCTTCAAGGCGGAGCCCGGCCGTTATCACCTCTATGTCTCGCTCGCCTGCCCATGGGCACACCGCACCTTGATCTTCCGTGCCCTGAAGAAGCTCGACGGCATCATCTCGGTATCGGTGGTGCACCACTTCATGGGCGAAAACGGATGGACCTTCAAAGCCGAGGACGGCGCCACGGGCGACACGCTCTACGACCTCGATTTCCTGCACCAGATCTACACCAGGGCCGATCCGGCCTATTCCGGCCGCGTGACGGTGCCGGTGCTGTGGGACAAGCAGGAACAGACGATCGTCAACAACGAGTCCTCCGAAATCATCCGGATGCTCAACACCGCCTTCGACCAATGGGGCGATGCGGGTCTCGACTTCTATCCTGCCGCGCTGCGCGCGGAGATCGACAGGATCAATGCGCAGGTCTACCCGGCAATCAACAACGGCGTTTATCGCGCCGGCTTCGCCACCACGCAGGAAGCCTATAAGGAAGCTTTCGGCGAATTGTTCCAGGCGCTCGATGCGATCGAGGAGCGGCTGTCGCGACAGCGCTATCTGGCCGGCGAACACATCACCGAGGCCGATTGGCGGCTGTTCACGACGCTGGTGCGTTTCGATCCGGTCTATGTCGGCCACTTCAAATGCAATCTGCGCCGCATCGCCGACTACCCGAACCTGTCGAATTATTTGCGCGATCTCTATCAGGTGCCCGGTGTGTCAGGCACGGTCAACCTGCACCACATCAAGGCGCACTACTACGGCAGCCACAAATCGATCAACCCGACGGGGATCGTTCCAGTGGGGCCGGAACTCGACTATGCCGCGCCGCATGACCGGGCCAGGTTCAGGAAGGCGGCGTGATTACCAGTAGGGTGAGATGCGCTCCCCGCCAAAAATCTCTGCTATCCGTCGTCTTGTCGCCGGGGTCGCGCCTTCCGGCAAGCGATCGATCGGGAAGAAGCCGGCCTCGGCGATCTCATGGTCGGGCAGTTTCGGCGCGGTTTGGCTGAAGGCTTCGATCAGATAAAGGCCGACATGGTCGCGCTTGCTGGAGCGACGGTTGAAATGCATCGACCTCAGCACCGGCGGCGCGAGCAGCGCGATGTTGCCTTCCTCGGCCAGCTCGCGCGTCAACGCTTCCTCGAGCGTCTCGCCGGACTCGACGCCGCCGCCGGGCAACTGCCAGCCTGGAACATAGGTGTGGCGGATCAGGAAGACGGAATTGGAGGCACGCTCATAAACCAGGCCACGCACGCCGAGCGTCATTGGGCGGCGCAGCACGAAGTAAAAATGAAAGAGCCTCGCGCGCAGGCCCGGCCAGCCGGTCTGGCGGAACGCCTCTTCCGGATCGTCTGTGCCGGTCATCGAACGATCCCTGGGCGAACAGCAAAGGGTGAGTGGAAAGCCTCGCCAGCGTCGCTTAAGAAGGGGTCATGTTCAGGCTCACGCATATTTCCGATGCTCATCTGGGACCGCTGCCCGATGTAACCTATCGCGACCTCGCGTCCAAGCGCGTGCTGGGCTATGTCAACTGGCAGCGCAACCGACGCCGCCATATGCATGATGCCGTCATCGACACAATCGTCGCCGACATCAAGGCGAACGCACCGGACCATCTCGCCGTCACCGGAGACCTCGTCAACCTGGCACTCGACGGCGAAATCGAGATGGCCAAGCACTGGCTGGAGACGCTCGGATCGCCGCACGACGTTTCCGTGGTCCCCGGCAATCACGATGCCTATGTGCCGGGCGCCTTCGACAAGGTCTGCCGAGCCTGGGCTCCCTGGATGACGGGCGACGGCGTCAACAGTCCGGTCGACCGCAATTCCTTTCCGTATCTGCGCGTGCGCGGCAATGTCGCGCTGATCGGCGTCACCACGGCGCGCGCCACCGCACCCTTCATGGCCAACGGCTTCTTCATGGAAGGGCAGGCCGAACGGCTCGGCAAGGTCCTCGATGATACGGTCAAACAGGGACTCTTCCGGATCATCATGATCCACCACCCGCCGGTGCGCGGCGCAGTCCCGCAGCACAAGCGGCTGTTCGGCATTGCCCGGTTCCACAAGGTCGTCCGCCGGCATGGCGCGGAACTCGTCCTGCACGGTCACTCGCACCTGCCGTCCTTGTTCGCCATCGGTGCACGCGGCGCCAAGGTGCCGGTGGTAGGGGTCGCCGCCGCCGGCCAGGCGCCGGGTGGCAAACATCCGGCGGCGCAGTACAACATGTTCGAAATCGGTGGTGAAAGGGGCAACTGGCGCCTGCGCCTGACCCGGCGCGGGCTGACCGGACCGGCCATGCCGCCGTCGGACCTCCAAAGCATGGACCTCGACGTGCCGGCAGACGGGCGCCAACTCGTCAGAAGCTGATCTTCATCTGCATGATGCGGTCCCAGAACAAGACCAGCGAAACCGCCAGGCCGACAAGGGCGCCGGCGGCGATCAGGCCGAGGCCGGCGAAGAAGGTCGTCCAGCCGTTGCGGCCGGTTTCGGATCGGATGGGCGGCTCCGCTTCCTGGACCACGTGACGATGCAGGCCGGGAACGGCTCTTTCCATGCCGCCCTCCATCATGTGCTGCCGCTCGACGACACGTTCGGCCACGTAGCGCGTGACAGCATCGGCGACGGCTTTCATCTCGGTCGATTCAGCCAGCACCACGCGGCCGACGCGCGTGTCCTTGAGGAAGCGGTAGGTTCGGCGGTCGCGTCCCATGGCGACGTGGCTCACCGCATCGATCCATAGCCGCGGCTGCAGGCCCGACGAGACGGCGAAGTCGAAGCTGTCCATGTCAGCCGGGACATCGGCAAAGACGGAGGCAAGCTCGGCTGCCAGCAGATCGAGCCGCATGCGGTGCGCCTCGCGCATGTCGACAACCACGTCATCGCGGTCGGCGAAGGCGTTCTTGACGTCGCGTATGGCATCCGAAAGCTTTCGCGATGGCTCGATCGGGGTGATTATGTCGCCTGCATCCTTCATGGCGGCTGTCTCGCTGTTGGTTAACAGCGAGTTAACACAATCGCCGGCAAAATGCACTGAATGATAGCGCCGGTCAGCTTGCTGCCGCCCCGTACACCGGTCGTTGTCGCCTGGCCCCCCGTCGCGTGTTGCGACGCACGATCTCGGCAATCAGGTCCGGAGCCTCCTCGACCAGCATGTGACCCGCGTCAAGGACATGGTGCAGATGGAAATGCGACGGCAGGGCCTCGGCCTGCCCGACAGGCAGGAGCGGATCCTCCGCTCCCCAAACAACCATCACCGGCATGTCGAGCGCATCGAGCTGCGCTCGAGGGATGACACCTTGCCGCTCATCCTTGGTTATCGCGGCCGCCATATCGATCAAGGTCTGCAACTGGCCGGGCTGTTCGCGCATGAGGCAAAGCGCATCCACCACGTGGTCAGGCGGCACGCTGCGCGGGGCCGACATGGCCGCAAGGCTGGCGCGGATCTGCTTCCTGCCGGAAGCCGCCGCATAGCGGCGCAGCAGGGCTGCGTTGATCTCCGGGCCGAAGCCGCCGGGCGCCAACAGCGTGAGCGAAGCCACCCTGCCAGGATCGGCTAGCGCCATCAATGTCGCAATCGCGCCGCCCATGGAATGACCGACGAGATGGACCTTGGCCAGCTGACGGGCGGCAAGATCGGCGAGGATGGCCCGCGCGGCCGGCTTGGCCCCGCCCATGCCCTCGCATTGCAGCGAATGACCATGGCCCGGCAGATCGTAGGCCAATATTCTCGCCTCGGCCGCCAGCGGTGCCATGACGTCACGCCAGATCTCACGGCAGGCTCCAAAGCCATGCAGAAAGACGATCGTCCTCGGACCAGCGCCGGCCTCGACGGCATAAGGGAGTGGAAGCATGAAAAAGGAGCGGTGAGCAGGCAGCAATCAGAAATTGTGGCTGAATTGCTCCTGATCCAGACCTGTGGCTAGTAAAATTTTCGCGACCGAAGCGCTCCGTCAGGCGCTCGACGTGGAAACCCGTCCTAATAGGTGTCGGATCACAGCGTGATACTTCCGCTGCTGCGATCAGGTGGCCCAAACACGGGCGTAAGGTGTGCCTATGTCCTAGTCTTGATGCGATTCCGCAATTTCAGACGGAAAACCGCTTCACATTAACTCTAGGTCGGATTGCCGATGCCGGCGGCACGCAAGGATTGCACTAGCCGATCGGTGAGATCCGCGGGATATTTGCGGTCGACGAACGTCGCGCGCGGGTCGGCGGCGAATTTCGGGAATTCGGCGATGAGCTCGTTGGCAAGCTCGCCCGCCAGCTTGTCGCGGCCCGAAAGCCTGGCGCCGATCAGGCGCGCGGCCAGATAATGCGACTTGGATGCCGTCGTGCGCAGCGACTCGCTGGCGATGGCGGCCTTCTTCATATCGCCCTGCATGAAGGCGCCGACGAACAGGCCATAATCCCACCAGGTCGGATGGCCGCTGAAGGCCTCGACCGCGTGGCCCAGGATCGGCGTTCCCTCATCATACTTGCCGGCGAAGATCAGCCCATAGCCATAGGCGGCGGCCATGCCGAGATCATATGGGTTGAGTTCGTAGGCCTTGCGCGTCAAGCGGATCGCTTCGTCCGCGTTGCCGAGGCGCGAGTTGAGGTAGCCGAGGGCACGATGCGCGTGCGGGTTCATAGGCCCCATCTGAACGGCGCGGTGCGCAAGCGACATGGCCTTTTCGAGCGTCGCATCTGGCGGATAAGGATAGTGGGCGGTGACGGCCTCTCCATGAAGCGCGGCCAGTTCCGCATAGACGAGCGACGATTTGGTGCCTGCGGCGGCAAGCTTCTCCAGGCAGCGATACGCAACCTCGTGCGACTGGGCGTTCATGTCGAGAAAGTAGCGGTCGTCGAGCAACAGGCACCCGATCTGGCTGGTCCTGAGGTCGCTCTGGTCGATGTAGCTGTAGATCGCGCCGGAAGCGGGAATGGTCGATGTCAGAAGGCTGGCGATGTTGCTTTCAACCGCGCCGGGCGCGGTTTCGGCCGATGTCAGGTTGCGCGACAGCAGAACCCGACCGGTCGCGACGCTTTGCAGCTCGACCGTGACGTCGCCGGCGGCGGGGCCGGGAACAATATCGAAGACGAAACTGATCGGGTCGGCCGATTGATCGCGCGTTGAATCCGGAGCGCGCCCGATGAAGTCGATGGTGTCGAAACCGGCAAGACCGGCGCGCAACGACGATGCGACGCGAGCTGCCTCTGCTCCATCGGCGTTCATGGCAATGTAGATGAGCGGCAAGGAGTCGAATACTGACTGGGCGGTGGTTCCGGCGATGCCCGCCGTTTCGACCGCCGTGTCGCCGCCGCCGAGCAAGGCATCGCCTTGGCGAAAGATGAGCACGCCGAGCATGGCAATGACCAGAACCATGGCAGCCCAGAAGAATCGCAGTTGCCGCGTCAGTGATTGTGCAGGCGCGGCCGGCGCCATAAACGGCACGGGTTCGTCCGATGTCGGGCTGTCGAGATAGTCGGCCGCCGGAGCGGCTTCGGCCGATGCCAGGGGTTGGCGCGCGATGTTGCCGGTGGCGGACCTTGCGTCACCGGGCAGGCGGATTGCGTTCAGCTCATAGGAGGGGACATAGCCGCCGCGCGGGATCGCGATAC
>NZ_RZSB01000266.1:0-7283 GCF_004023285.1 Mesorhizobium sp. M2A.F.Ca.ET.067.02.1.1 | reverse complement strand
GGCGCCGGTCAGCGTCGCCAGATTGATCATGAATTTCGGCTTGAAGCGGTCGTTGGTGTACCAAAGCGCGTCGGCCAGCACGAGGCGGCCTTCGGCGTCGGTGTTGAGCACCTCGATCGTCTGGCCCGACATCGAGGTGACGATGTCGCCGGGGCGCTGGGCATGGCCGTCGACGGCGTTCTCGACAAGGCCGATGACGCCGACCACATTGGTCTTGGCCTTGCGCGCGGCGAGCGCATGGATCAGCCCGGTGACGGCGGCCGCACCGCCCATGTCGCCCTTCATGTCCTCCATGCCGGAGGCCGGCTTCATCGAATTGCCGCCGGTGTCGAAGGTGACGCCCTTGCCGATGAATGCCAGCGGCGCGTCCTTGGCCTTGCCGCCGCTCCAGCGCATCACCACCAGGCGGGCGCCGCGCGGCGAGCCTTGCGCCACGCCGAGCAGCGAGCCCATGCCGAGCTTCTTCATCTCCTTTTCGGTGAGGATCTCGACATCGACGCCGAGGGCCTCCAGCGCCTTGACGCGCTCGGCGAAGTCGACAGGCCCCAGCGCATTGGCCGGCTCGTTGACGAGGTCGCGCGCCAGCAGCACGCCGTCGACCACCGCTTCCTCGCCGGCAAAGGCCTTCTTCGCGGCAGCCGGATCGGCGCAGTGGATCGTGACCTTGGCGGGCTTCGCCGCCTTCGCGTCGGATTGGCCGTCGTCCTTGTCCTTCCTGGTCTTGTACTTGTCGAAGGCGTAGCTGCGCAGCAGGATGCCGGCGGCGAGGCTCCCCGCCTGGTGGCCATCGGCCTGCAGTTCCGGCAGATCGAGAATGACAGCCACCTCGGTCGCCTTGCGCAGCGAAGCGGCGACAGCGCCGCCGAGCTTCAGCCAGGCATTGTCGTCGAGAGCCGACAGCTTGCCGGCGCCGATCGCCACCAGCCGGTCGACGGACGTTCCTTCCGGCGCCAGCACCTCGGCGGAGCTCGCGAACTTGCCGGAGAAATCGGCGACCGGAAACGCGCGAGCCAGCGCACCGGCGGGATCGCAGGCCTTCGCCGCCTCGCCGAGCCCGACGCCGTCGCCCGCGAACACGAAGACGCTGCCCTTTTTCGGCACGGCGAATTTGGCGAAAGAAATGGATGGTCTCAACGTCATCAGGTCCTGCTTTCGGGGATGGCCGCAAGGTGCCGGCAAAGGTAATTTTCAGCGAGCAAACGGTTTGGCAAGCGTGCGCGACATTTGGTCGTTTTCAGCCATTTGGCAAGACTTTGGCCGAAATCGCTGCCTATATCAGCGCCACCATAGACAAAGGATTCGCCTCGGCACGACCTTAGATTGCTGCCGCAACCTGCTGTTAACCATCGATGTTTTGCATTTCTTATCCATTGGCGCGGAGACTCCGCCGCGCCGGGGCATGTGGCGTGGGGCGACAAACCGGAGCGAGCCGCCTATGACGCAGTTGTGCGGGCGACGCCGGATCACTACCTTGTCGGCGGGCATGATGCCGTTCGGCAAAATCGAGAAAAGCCTTCATGAAGGTCGTTGAACGCTACATCATGCGCCGCGCGCTGACGATGTTCCTCGCCGCGCTGGTCTGGACGCTGGCGATCGTGTGGACGACGCAGGTGCTGGCCAAGATTGACCTCGTCACCGACAACGGCCAGTCGGCGCTGACCTTTTTCGAGGTCGCGGCACTGATCATTCCCTCGATCATCCCGATCGTGGTGCCGTTCGCCCTGGTGGTGGCGGTGGCGCAGACGCTGAGCGCCATGAACACCGATTCGGAGCTCGCCGTGCTCAGCGCCGCGGGCGCCTCGCGCTGGACCATCGCGCGGCCCGTCCTGCTGCTCGCAATCGCGGCTTGCGCCTTTTCCTTCATCGTCGACAACGCCATCGACCCCTATGCCAGGCAGAAGAACCGCCAGCTGGTGGCGGCTTCGCGCGCCGACCTCGTGTCGCTGATCATCCAGGAAGGCACGTTCCGCAAGATCGACGAGGGCCTTTACCTGCAGGTCGGCGAGCGGCTTCCCGGCAACCGGCTCGGCGGTATCTTCGTCGCCGATTCACGCGAGGAAGGCGCCAGCCTCACCTATTATGCCAAGACCGGCAGCATCGTCGAAAAAGGCGACGAGAAGGTGCTGATGATGAATGACGGCGTCATCAACCGCAAATCGGTCACCGGCGACCTCTCGGTCATCCGCTTCACCTCTTACGCCTTCGACATGTCCGCCTTCCTATCCGCGGCGAACGACATCACGCTTTTGCCCAAGGACCGCACGACGGCGTATCTGCTCAACCCGGATCCCAACGACAAGATGTTCCAGCGCGAACCGGGCAGCTACCGCGCGGAGCTCAACCAGCGCTTTGCCGAGTGGTCCTATTCGCTGGTGTTCGCGCTGATCGCGCTGGCCGTCGCGGGCGATGCGCGCTCGCATCGCGAAGCACGCATCAACCCGTTGATCACGGCGATCGCGATAGCGCTTTTCGTGCGATGGCTGGGCTTCTTCGCCGCCGGCAAGGCCGACAGGGTCTCGTACTACATCTACCTGCTCTACGGCATACCGCTGATTGCGTCCGCGGTTTCGATCTGGTTCATCGTCTCGTCCCGCACCATGGAATTGCCGGTCAGTTGGGCGGACTGGCTGACCAATCTCGCCAAGCGCGCCAGCGACAACTGGACGGCATTCAAGCTGTGGCTTGCGCGGCGCACTTCCGGCCAGGGAGCCTGACCATGGGCTGGACGCTGGGCCGCTATTTCTTCTTCCGCTACGTCTCGATCACCTTCTGGTTCTTCCTCGGCCTGCTGGCGCTGGTGTTCCTCATCGATTTCACCGAGCTCTCCGGCCGCACGACCGGGCTGCCGGGGTTCACCTATGGCACGGCCTTCGCCATTTCGGCGCTCAGGATGCCGATGATCATGCTGCAGACGGTGCCGTTCGTCGGGCTGTTCTCGGCAATGGCGACGCTTGTGTCGCTCAACCGCCGCTACGAGCTGGTGATCGCGCGCTCGGCCGGCGTTTCGGCCTGGCAGTTCCTGTTTCCGTGCTGCGTCGGCGCGCTGATGTTCGGCGTGCTGTCGGTGGCCGTGATGAACCCCATCGCCGCGCACGGCTTTTCCTGGTCCGAGCAGATGGAGAACGACCTCAGGGCCGGCAAATCGAATGCCGTCACCACCAATGTCACGCCTTGGCTCAGGCAGAAGACCGAATCAGGCGACACCATCATCGGCGCCCGCGCCATCCTCAATCAGGGGCTGGAGATGGCGGACGCGGTGTTTTTCATCCTCGACCCGCAGGGCAACATCGCCGAGCGCAAGGACGCAGCCAAGGCCTTCCTGCGCGACGGCTACTGGGAATTGCAGGACGTCAAGGTCTTCAAGGCGGGCAACATCCGGGCGCTGGCAACCGACAAGGTGCCGACCAACCTCAAGCCGGAATTCGTTCAGGAGCGCCTGGCGCGCCCGGAAACCATCCCTTTCTACGAGCTGCCGCGCAAGATCGAGGTTGCCCGTTCCTTTGGGCTCAAGGCAAATGCCTTCGCCATGCAGTTTGATTCGCTGCTGGCGTTGCCGTTCCTCCTCGTCGCCATGACGCTGATTGCTGCAACGGTTTCAATGCGATTTGCGCGAATGGGGCAGTCGGCAACGATGATTCTGGGTGGCGTCGTGGCCGGCTTTCTGCTTTATGTCGTTTCGGTACTGGTCAAGGCATTCGGTGTGGCCGGATTCGTTCCTACGGTGGTGGCTGCATGGGTTCCGGTCGTCGTGGCTATGTTCTTTGGGGTGACGTTTCTGCTATACAAGGAAGACGGCTAGTGAGGGAGTCGGTTTTGCGCAGCCATAGGCAGGCCGGTTTGGCACGCCTTTATGGGGCGACCGCCTTGGCATGTCTGTTCGCTTGTGCGGCGCCGATGGCACCCGCGCAGGCGCAGACCATCGCTGCCAAGCCCGTCCCGTCCGGCACGCAGATGCTGCTGGCCGCCGATACGCTTGTCTATGACAACGACCAGCATACGGTGACGGCCGTCGGCGGCGTGCAGATCGACTATGGCGGCAACAAGCTGGTCGCCCAGCGCGTGGTGTACAACCGCGACACCAAGCGCCTCGTCGCGAGCGGCGCCGTCGAGCTTATCAACAGCGACGGCACCAAGATCAATTCCGATCATATCGACATCACCGACGACTTCGCCGACGGGTTCACCAACGCGTTGCGCGTCGAGACGATCGACAAGGCCTATTTCGCCGCCGAGAGCGGCGAGCGCATGGGCGGCGTGCTGACCACCTTCCACAATGGCGTCTACACCGCCTGCGAGCCTTGCGAGGACAAGCCGGACAAAGCGCCGACCTGGCGCGTCAAGGCGCGCAAGATCATCTGGAACGGCGAGAAGAAGACGGTCCGCTTCGAGAATTCGAACTTCGAATTCTTCGGCTTCCCGCTTGCCTATCTGCCAGCTTTCGAGATCGCCGACCCGACGGTGAAGCGCAAGAGCGGCTTCCTGATCCCCGGCATCGTCTACAACAACCATCTCGGCGTCGGCGTCAAAGTCCCCTATTATTTCGCGCTGTCCCCGACCTATGACCTGACCGTTACCGGCAGCGGCTATACCAAGCAGGGCTTCCTCGGCGAGGCCGAGTGGCGCCAGCGCTTCAACAACGGCCAGTACACGCTGAAGATCGCCGGCATCAACCAGCAGGATCCGAACGAGTTCATCAATACGAATACCCTCGACATCAACCACGGCCATACGGTCAATTCCGGCCCGGAAGGCGACCCCAACAAGTTCCGTGGCATGATGGGCACCACGGGCCAGTTCGCGATCAACGAGCGTTGGGACTTCGGCTGGGATGTGCTGCTGCAGACCGACAAGAATTTCTCGCGCACCTACAACATCGACGGCTTCAGCGACCTCGTCCATCAGTCGTCGATCTATCTGACGGGCTTGAGCGACCGCAACTACTTCGACGTCCGCGCCATGCGCTTCGAGGTGCAGGAAGACACGCTCTCCAGCGATCCGACATCGCGCTCCGCCAAGCAGCCCTGGGTGCTGCCGTCGCTCGACTATGCCTACATCCCCGACACGTCGGTGGCCGGCGGCCAGTTGTCGTTCAACGTGAACACGCGCGTGATCAGCCGCAACCGGCTGGACGCCGTGCTGGCTGATGCCAGCGACCCGGCTTCGATCAACAACGTGCGCGGCATCGAAGGCGAATCCAGCCGGGTGAGCGCGGAAGCCGAGTGGAAGCGGACCTTCACCACCGATGGCGGTCTGCAGTTGACTCCCTTGCTCGCCTTCCGCGGCGATGCCGGCTATGTCAACGCCAATCAGGCTTCGCTCGATGCCGTCAACCAGATGGGCACGAATCTCGGCCAAGACGTCGACATGCGCTCGTCGCTTGCCCGCTACATGGCGACCCTCGGCCTCGAGGCGCGGTGGCCGCTGCTGTTCTCGATGCCCAGCTCCAGCCATGTCCTGGAGCCGACCGCGCAGGTCTTTGTGCGTCCGAACGAGCAATATGTCGGCGGACTGGCCGTTCCGAACGAAGACGCGCAGAGCTTCGTCTTCGACGCCACGACGCTGTTCGAGCGCGATAAATTCTCCGGCTATGACCGGATCGAAGGCGGCACACGCGCGAATGTCGGCTTCCGCTATTCAGGCGCCTATGACAATGGCTGGGCCACGAATGCCATCTTCGGCCAGTCCTACCAGCTCGCGGGCGAGAACTCCTTCGCCGCGCCCGATCTGGTCAATGCCGGAGCCGAGTCCGGCCTGGACAAACGGACCTCGGATTATGTCGGCCTCGTCGGCTTCAACAGCCCGAGCGGTTTTTCCGGCTCGGTGAGCGGGCGTTTCGACGAGCAGACATTCGAGGTCAGGCGCGCCGAAGTGAAGGCCGCCTATTCCAGCCTGCCGATATCGCTCAGCGCCAAATATGCCTTCATCGAGGCGCAGCCGCTCTATGGCTTCACCACCGACCGCCATGAAGTCACGCTCGGCGCCTCGACGCATCTGGCGCAGAACTGGCGGCTGTTCGGCACCGGCACCTACGACCTCCAGAGCAACGTGCTGGTCAAGGACGGGGTCGGTTTCGCCTACAACGATTCCTGCTTCACCTACATCATGACCTATTCGCAGACACGCGATACCGTAACCAAGGAAGTGTCGCAGAATATCGGCTTCAATCTGTCGTTCCGCACGCTGGGCGATTTCGGCTCGTCGACGAGCGCGATCGATACCATCCAATAACCGAAGGCCGGCGCGTGGCTTGCTAGCCGGGCGCCGACGATGCTTTGGTCTTGATTTGGAGCGTGAACCCCCGAAAATGCGGTGATTCTCGGGGCCATGCGCCGGCGACATCGTTTCGCCGCATAGGACAGGCATGGGGTCGGCTGCAGCGCGCAGGCGTTCGGAGGACGCGCGGCGCTGTCGTGCCGACAAATTGGGGCGGGGAAATTGGAAGGTAAGATGAGGAAATACCTGTTTTCGGCAGGATTGGCGCTTCTGGTGGCGGCGAGCTCGGTTTCGGTCACGGCTGTTGTACAGCCGGCTTTCGCCGCGGAGATCAAATATGTCGTCAACGGCATACCGATCACCACCGGCGACATCGCGCACCGCGCCGCCTTCTTCAAGCTCCAACATAAGAAAGGCGATGCCGCGCAGGAGATGATAGATCAGACGCTGCGGCTGGCCGAGGCCAAGCGGCTCGGCATCCGCATCACCGATGAGCAGGTCGACGCCGCCTACCAGCGCTTCGCCTCGGGCAACAAGATGCCGCTGGCCAAGCTCGACGCGATCATGAGCCAGTCGGGCGTCACCAAGGAACACTTCAAGGAATTCATCCGCGCCCAGATGGCCTGGAACCAGGCGCTCAGCGCGCGCTACCGCTCCGGCGAGGGCGGCTCGGTGACCGAGCAGGACGCCGTGCGGCGCATGCTCGACAAGGGCGGCAGCAAGCCGACGGCGACGGAGTACATGCTGCAGCAGGTGATCTTCGTGGTGCCGGCATCGGAGCGTGCCGCCACGCTCGCCAAGCGCAAGCGCGAGGCCGACGCCATGCGTGCCCGCTTCAGCGGCTGCAACACCACGCGCGAATTCGCCAAGGGTCTGATCGACGTCACCGTGCGCGATCTCGGCCGGGTGCTGGCGCCGCAATTGCCGACCGACTGGGCCGAGCAGATCAAGGCCACCAAGGTCGGCGGCGCGACACCGACCCGTGAGACCGAACGCGGCGTCGAATTCATCGGCATCTGCTCCTCGCGCGAGGTTTCCGACGACAAGGCCGCGCAGATGGTGTTCCAGGC
>NZ_RZSB01000265.1:0-7286 GCF_004023285.1 Mesorhizobium sp. M2A.F.Ca.ET.067.02.1.1 | reverse complement strand
ATATCGGCGGGAGTTTTCCAAGACCGCGGGGACGCTCAGCGCGGCGTGACAACCCGCGCCGGGTTGCCGACCACGGTCGTGTTGGCCGCCACGTCGCGAGTCACCACCGCGCCGGCGCCGACGATGGCGCCCTCGCCTATGCTGACGCCGGCGAGGATCACCGCGCTGCCGCCGACCCAGGCGTTGTCGCCGATCGTCACCGGTTTTGCGATCTCCAGCCCGGCCAGCCGTCCAGTGGCCTCGCGATGATGCTCGGCGCAGTAGATCTGCACATTTGGGCCGAGCAGCGTGCCCTTGCCGATGCGCACCGGCGCGGTGTCGAGGATGATGCAGCCGGAATTGAGGAAGACGCCCTCGCAGAGAAACAAATTGAAGCCATAGGCGCAATGGAACGGCGCCTCGATGCGAGCCCCTTCGCCCGCGCCACCAAGCAGCGCCCGCAAAGCAGGCCCTATATTGCCACGATGCCGGGGCGGCAGGCTATTGTGCTCGAACACCGCATCGCGCGCGGCGAAGCGCAGCGCCTCGAGCTCATCGTCTATGCAGGTGTACCATTCGCCCGCCGCCATCTTCATGCGCTCGCTTGCCGACATGGCGACATCTCCCGATTTCGTTTGCACAACCGATTGTCGGACAAAAGCCCGTGGCCAAACGCCCAGCCTATGCTAGCCTGCCTTCATGGAACCGTGCGAGGTTCCGATTTTGAGGGGGTGGATCATGCTTTACCTGCTTGCACTGCTGATAGGTGTCGTTGCCGGCCTGCGCGCCATGACAGCGCCGGCCGCCGTCGCCTGGGGTTCTTATCTCGGCTGGCTGCCGGTCGCCGGCACCTGGGCGAGTTTCATGGGCCACTGGATTGCCGTCGGCATCTTCACCATCCTGGCGATCGTCGAATTGGTCACCGACCAGTTGCCGTCGACGCCGAGCCGGAAGGTGCCGCAGCAATTCGGCGCCCGTATCGTCCTGGGCGCCTTCACCGGCGCAGTGCTCGGCGCGACCGGCGGCGCCACCATCGGCGGTCTTATCGCCGGCGCCATCGGCGCGGGGATCGGCACGCTGGGCGGAGCCGAGGTGCGTGGCCGGTTGGCCGCCGCCTTCGGCAAGGATCCGCCCGCAGCCTTCATCGAGGACGCCATTGCGATCGTCGGCGGGCTGCTGATCGTGGCTGCCGTCGCATGAGCGCCAAAGCCTTCGACGCCATCGTCATCGGCGCCGGCCAGGCCGGCACGCCGCTCGCCGGCCGGCTCAACGCGGCCGGCATGAGCGTGGCGCTGATCGAGCGCAAGCTCATCGGCGGCACCTGCGTCAACACTGGCTGCATCCCGACCAAGACGATGGTGGCGAGCGCCTATGCCGCGCACCTCGCCCGCCGCGCCGCCGATTATGGCGTGACGGTTTCCGGTCCCGTCGCCGTCGACTACAAGGCCATCAAGGCGCGCAAGGACAAGGTTTCGGGCGCTTCCCGCATGGGGCTCGAGACCTGGATCGCCGGCATGGAGAAGTGCACGCTCTATCGCGGCCACGCGCGCTTTGAATCCGCCGACACCGTGCGTGTCGGCGACGAGCTGCTGACCGCGCCAAAGATCTTCCTCAACACCGGCGGCCGCGCCTCCGTGCCCGACCTGCCCGGCGTCCATGATATCCCCTATCTCACCAATTCCTCGATGATGGATCTCGATGTGCTGCCCAGCCATCTGATCGTCGTCGGCGGCAGCTATATCTCGCTCGAATTCGCGCAGATGTTCCGCCGCTTCGGCTCCGAGGTCACGGTGATCGAGAAGGCGCCGAGGCTGACCGGCCGCGAGGACGAGGACACGTCCGCCGCCATCCAGTCCATTCTCGAAAATGAAGGCATCAGCGTCCATGTCGGCGTCGGCGACATCGCGTTCGCCAGGAAAGGCAACGAGGTCGCCGTGACTTTCTCCGCCGGCCAGCCGCCGGCGGTCGGCTCGCATGTGCTGCTGGCGCTCGGCCGCGTCCCCAACACCGACGATCTTGGCCTCGAAAAAGCCGGCGTCGAGGTCGACCAGCGCGGCTTCATCGTCGTCGACGACCAGTTGCGCACCAGCGTGCCCGGCATCTGGGCGATGGGCGACTGCAACGGCAAGGGCGCCTTCACCCACACCTCCTACAACGACTTCGAGATCGTCGCGGCCAACCTGCTCGACAACGATCCGCGCAAGGTCACCGACCGCATCGAGGCCTATGCGCTTTACATTGATCCGCCGCTTGGGCGCTGCGGCATGACGGAAGCCGCGGTGAAGAAATCCGGCCGCCGCGCGCTGGTCGGCCAGCGGCCGATGACGCGTGTCGGCCGCGCGGTCGAGAAGGGCGAGACGCAAGGCTTCATGAAGATCCTCGCCGATGCCGACACCGGCGAGATCCTCGGCTGCACCGTGCTCGGGCCAGGCGGCGACGAGGCGATCCATTGCGTGCTCGACCTCATGTACGCCAAGGCCCCGATCTCGACGCTGGCGCGCGCCATGCACATCCACCCCAACGTCTCGGAACTGCTGCCGACGATCGCCCAGGAGCTTAAACCGCTCACCTAGTTGTGCGTCGCGACCCCGATCTCGTCTTTTTGCATTGCTGCGTTGCAACAATGGCGCTTGCGCGCTGAGCACGTCCAAAGTCAATCTCGATTTTGAACCGATTCAGACCGGACATCCCATGCCGCTGCCGATCCTAGCGCTTGCCATTGCCTCCTTCTGCATCGGCACCACCGAATTCGTCATCATGGGCCTGCTGCCGGAGGTCGCGGCCGACCTTGGCGTCTCAATCCCTTCGGCTGGCCTTCTGGTCACCGGCTATGCGCTCGGCGTCGTCTTCGGTGCGCCGATCGTGGCCATGGCAACGGCGCGCCTGCCGCGCAAGCCCGTGCTTGTCGGCCTCGCTGCTCTCTTCGTCATCGGCAATCTCTTCTGCGCCATCGCCCCGAACTACTGGCTGTTGATGGCCGCGAGGGTCTTCACCGCCTTCGGCCACGGCGCCTTTTTCGGCATCGGCTCCGTCGTTGCGGCGAGCCTCGTGCCGCGCAACAAGCGGGCGAGCGCCATCGCGCTGATGTTTGCCGGCCTGACGCTGTCCAACATCCTGGGCGTTCCCGCCGGCACGGCGCTGGGTGAAGCCTTCGGCTGGCGCGCCACTTTCCTCGCCGTCGTCGGCATCGGCCTCGTCTCGGTCGCGGCCATCGCCTGGCTGGTGCCGTCCGACGTCGCCGAACCCAGCGGCGGCGGGCTGGTCGGCGAATTGCGCGTGCTCGGCAAGCTGCAGGTGTGGCTGGCGATGCTGATCGCCTCGCTCGCCTCCGCCAGCCTGTTCGCCGTCTTCACCTACATCAAGCCCTATCTGACCGACGTTTCCGGCTTGTCGACGGCGGCCGTGACCTGGGTGCTGCTCCTGTTCGGCGCCGGCATGACCATCGGCAACATCATCGGCGGCAGGCTGGCCGACTGGAAGCTGATGCCGACGGTGATCGCCACACTGCTCGCCATGGCCCTGCTGTTCGCCGTCTTCACCGGACTCGGCGCCATCGCAAGCGTGGCCGTGGCTATCGTCTTCCTGTGGGGCATGCTGATCTTCATCGTCGTGCCGCCGCTGCAGATCCGTGTCGTGGAGGCAGCCGCCGAAGGCCCGAACCTTGCCGCCACGCTGAACCAGGGCGCCTTCAATGTCGGCAATGCCGGCGGCGCCTGGATCGGCGGCCTCGCCATCTCCTGGGGTGTCTCCTACGCCAACCTGCCGCTGGTGGGCGCCGCACTCGCGCTTCTGGCCGTCGCGGTGGCCGTGCTGTCGCAATCGCTCGACCGCCGCGCGATCCTGGAGCCGCAGCCCGCTGAATAAAGCTCCCTGCGCGGCAGCCGATTCACCTCGTCCGACGATTTCCTTGATTCCGCTTGCCGATCCAAGCATTCGCCGCTATGGGAGTCGGCATGAACATGCGTTCGAACAAGACCGTTTGGTGGTGGGCTCGCTGACAGCGGCCGGTTCGTGCGTGTGCGCGTGAAAATGAGGGTGGCCGCAGCGGAATGTCCGGGCGGCCATTTGTTTTTTATAGCCATTCCCGGGTCCGTTGCCCAAAACGCTGATGGAGACGGCAATGACGACTAAAGTTCTGGACAACGGGGCGGAGCGCTTCGTTACCGCGGGCGGCGTGACGATCACCCGCGAACGGCACGACAGGCCCTATGAAGGCGCGATCGACGCCTATGTCGACGGCCTGAATTCACGCCGCGGCGCGGTGTTTTCCTCGAACTACGAGTATCCGGGCCGCTACACGCGCTGGGACACCGCCATTATCGATCCGCCGCTGGTGATCTCCGCGCGCGGCCGCGCCATGCGCATCGAAGCGCTGAACAAGCGCGGCGAAGTGCTCCTGCCTGTGATCGGAAAGGCGCTTGGCGCGCTGAGCGAAGTGACGATCGCGGAGACCTCGAAGACGCTTATCCGCGTCGATGTGGCAAAACCCGGCCGCGTCTTCACCGAGGAGGAGCGCAGCCGCGTTCCGTCCGTCTTCACCGTGCTGCGCGCCATCACCGCTTTGTTCAAGACCGCCGAGGACGCCAATCTCGGCCTTTATGGCGCCTTCGGCTACGACCTCGCCTTCCAGTTCGATCCGGTGGACTACAAGCTCGAGCGCAAGGAAAGCCAGCGCGACCTGGTGCTGTTCCTGCCCGACGAGATTCTCGTGGTCGACCATTATTCGACCAAGGCCTGGACCGACCGCTACGACTATTCCGGCGAGGGCTTTTCGACCGAAGGCCTGGCGCGCGATGCCCATGTCGAGCCGTTCAAGACCGCCGACCGCATCCCGCCGCGCGGCGACCACGAACCGGGCGAATACGCCAACCTGGTGCGGCGCGCCATGGAAAGCTTCAAGCGCGGCGACCTGTTCGAGGTTGTGCCTGGACAGATGTTCTACGAGCGCTGCGAGACCCAGCCCTCCGACATCTCGCGCAAGCTGAAATCGATCAACCCCTCGCCCTATTCCTTCTTCATCAATCTCGGCGAGAACGAATATCTAATCGGCGCTTCGCCGGAGATGTTCGTGCGCGTCAACGGCCGCCGCGTCGAGACCTGCCCGATCTCGGGCACCATCAAGCGCGGCGACGACGCCATTTCCGATAGCGAGCAGATCCTGAAGCTGCTCAACTCCAAGAAGGACGAGTCCGAGCTCACCATGTGCTCGGATGTCGACCGCAACGACAAGTCGCGCGTCTGCGAGCCGGGCTCCGTGCGCGTCATCGGCCGCCGCCAGATCGAGATGTATTCGCGCCTCATCCACACCGTCGACCACATCGAAGGCCGGCTGCGCGAAGGCATGGACGCCTTCGATGCATTCCTCTCGCACGCCTGGGCCGTCACGGTCACCGGCGCGCCGAAGCTCTGGGCCATGCGCTTCATCGAACAGAACGAGAAGAGCCCGCGCGCCTGGTATGGCGGCGCGATCGGCATGGTCAACTTCAACGGCGACATGAACACCGGCCTGACGCTGCGCACCATCCGCATCAAGGACGGCATAGCCGAGGTGCGCGCCGGCGCTACACTGCTTTTCGACAGCGTGCCCGAGGAAGAAGAAGCCGAGACCGAACTGAAGGCATCCGCCATGCTCTCCGCCATCCGCGACGCCAAGACCGGCAACGCCACCGGAACCGAGCGCACCACCGCGCGCGTCGGCGACGGTGTCAACATCCTGCTCGTCGACCACGAGGACTCCTTCGTCCACACGCTGGCCAACTACTTCCGCCAGACCGGCGCCAATGTCTCCACCGTGCGCACGCCGGTGCCGGAGGAAGTCTTCGAACGGCTGAAGCCCGACCTCGTCGTGCTGTCGCCCGGACCAGGCACGCCAACCGATTTCGATTGCGCCGCCACCATCAAACGGGCGCGCGCCCGCGACTTGCCGATCTTCGGCGTCTGCCTCGGCCTGCAGGCGCTGGCCGAGGCTTATGGCGGCGAACTCAGGCAGTTGCACATCCCCATGCATGGCAAGCCCTCGCGCATCCGCGTCTCGAAGCCCGGCATCATCTTCTCAGGCCTGCCCAAGGAAGTGACCGTCGGCCGCTATCACTCGATCTTCGCAGATCCGGTGCGCCTGCCTGATGGTTTCGTGGTCACAGCCGAGACCGAGGACGGCATCATCATGGCCTTCGAGCACCGCAAGGAGCCAATCGCCGCGGTGCAGTTCCATCCGGAATCGATCATGACCCTCGGTCACAATGCCGGCATGCGCATCATCGAGAACATCGTCGCGCATCTGCCGCGCAAGGCCAAGGAAAAGGCCGCGTAGGGACGATGACCGAGGCGAGGGACACGACGACGGCCGCGGCGAAAGCCGCGACCAGGCAGAAGGTCGCAAGGCTCGCCTTCTGGTCGATCGTCGTCGCCTTCGCCGTGCTCGCCCTCAAGGTGGCCGCCTGGTACATCACGGGCTCCGTCGCGCTTTATTCCGACGCGGCGGAATCGATCGTCAACGTCATCGCGTCGGCAGCCGCCTTCTGGGCAATCCAGGTCAGCTACAAGCCCGCCGACCAGGACCATCCCTTTGGCCACCACAAGGCCGAATATTTCTCGGCCGTGCTCGAGGGGGTGCTGATCGTCGTCGCGGCGCTGCTGATCCTCAACGAGGGCTGGCAGTCCTGGCAGCATCCGGCCCCGCTCGAGCAGCCCTGGAAGGGCCTTGCCGTCAACAGCTTGGCGACCATCGTCAACGCGATCTGGGCCTGGACTCTGATCCAGACCGGCCGCAACGCGAAATCGCCGGCGTTAGTCGCCGACGGCCAGCACATCATGACCGACGTGGTGACGTCCGTTGGCGTGCTCGGCGGCCTTGTCGGCGCGGTGCTCACCGGTTGGCAGATCCTCGATCCGGCATTGGCCGTGATCGTCGCGCTCAACATCCTGTGGCAGGGCTGGCATGTCATCGGCTCGTCGATGAACGGCCTGATGGACCGCGCCGTCGATAGCCATGAGAACATGCAGATCCGCGACATCATCTCGGCCAATTCGAAAGGCGCGCTCGAGGTGCATGACCTGAAAACGCGCATCGCCGGACGGGCCACCTTCATCGAGTTCCACCTTGTCGTCGACGCCGACATGACCGTCGGCGCCAGCCATGTCATCTGCGATCGCATCGAGGACGCGTTGAAGGCCGAGATCCCCTCGGTGCGCGTCACTATCCATGTCGAGCCGGACGACGAGGCCAAACTGCCGAAAGGCACCACCGCGGTGCCTTTCGCCTGATCACCAGGTCTTAGGCCTTCAACAAGCGATCAACAGAAGACGTC
>NZ_RZSB01000264.1:0-7307 GCF_004023285.1 Mesorhizobium sp. M2A.F.Ca.ET.067.02.1.1 | reverse complement strand
TCCATGACGTGGATCCGGGCGGTGGATGGCCGCTGCGGCGGGAGCTGGGGGACAGCTGATCCGAATGGTCCGAGCCGCCGTCGATCCCCGTACGGCGCCTGCAGCATTCGTCCGCCGCGTCATTGCCGACGCGAGTTTCCGGTGGTACGAATCCGGCGCTGAGCATCGCTTTCGCCTTGGCGGGTTGACGCTGCGGCTGCGCACATGCGGAACCGCGCTCGATCCGGTCATCCTGCCGGTTCTGCGTCATGCGCAAACAACGGGAGCCACTGCGGAAGACCGCTCGATCACTGTCTATGCCGTCTCGCATGAGGACGACGGCTTTCCGGCTCCGCCCGCCGAATGGCCCTTTGAAGCCGACGAGGCCGATGCCGTCACCCGGACCGTATGGGACAGCGAGGCCGGCGTCGCAATCGTATCCGACGAGAGCCGCGGAATCTGGCATCTGCACGACCTGTCCGCCGGCACCGGCGTCTATTGGGTGGGAGCCGCTGCCCGGCTGCCGGTCTGGGAATACGGGTCTCCGCTGCGCCACCACATCCATTGGGGCGCGTTGGCCACGGGGCACGCGATGCTTCATTCCGCCGTTGTCGGCGAAGATGGCGTGGGCGTGATGCTCGCCGGTCCGGGAGGTTCCGGCAAATCGACGCTGACGGCTGCCGCAATTTCCGCGGGGATGCAGACCACGGGCGATGATATTGTGCTGGTGTCGCAGTCTGGGGCAGACTGGCGAAGCCACTCGCTCTTCGACACCATGAAACTCACCGGGATGGCGGAGATCCTCTTCATCGGGCTTGCCGCGCAAGCAGTGAACCGGGACCGTCGCCCGGGGGAAAAGGCGCTCGTCCCGATCAGCACGACGATACCGGATGCGCTGGTCCCGCAAATCGCGGTGAAAGCTCTTGTCTCCTGCAAGCTCACCGGCGAGGATGCTTCGACAATCCGTTCCGCTTCACGGTTCGATATGATCCGTGCGCTCTCGCCAAGCACGTCGAAGATCTTGCGGACCGGCCATAACGAGATATTCCAGCAGGCCGCCAGCCTGTCGCGCTCGCTTCCATGCCACGAGTTCCTGATCGGCAACGATCCGATGGAGGCGGCAACCGTGCTGCGAGGGTTCGTGCGGGAACTCAGAGCATGAGCGACAGCCCAACGATCAGCGTCATCATGCCGGTGCGAAACGGCGAGAAATACATCGCCGACGCCCTGAAAACCATACTCGACCAAGCGTGGCCGGTGCAGGAAATCCTGGTTGTCGACGACGGCTCGACCGACCGCTCGCGCGAGATCGTCGAGACCCTGGCTTCGCGTTTCCCGGCGATCCGCGTCCTCGACGGGCCGCGGCGCGGCCCGGGACCCGCGCGAAATGTCGGCCTGAGGATCGCCGGCGGCGAGTTCATCGGCTTCCTGGATTGCGATGACCTCTGGCCGGCCGACAAGCTCTCGCTGCATCTCGCACGCTTTGCCCGAACGCCTCATATGGATGTCGTTTCCGGCTTCGTCAGCTATTTCAACCGGCAAATGACGGATGCCCCCGCACCCGATCCGGCGGCGATAACAGATGAACTTTTCCATGTTCATTTGGGTGCGACCCTCTATCGCCGGACAGTTTTCGACCGGGTCGGGATGTTCGACGAGAACTTCCTTTATTCCGAAGATGTCGACCTCATGCTCCGGATCCGCGAAGCCGAAATTCCGATGACGATCCTCAACGCGGTGACCCTGTGCTACCGTCGGCATGCAGAGTCGATGACAAGCACCTACACGGCAGAGGAGAAGCGCGACTTCAACCGCGCCCTGATGCAGTCGCTCATGCGTCGGCGCAAGAGCGGCAACGCAAGGCCGTTGCCTCCGTTCAAGCATCTGATGGAGGAGTGAGTGGAAACGCCGTTTTTCAGCGTCATCATTCCAGCGTGGAACGCGTCCGCCACGCTTCATGAGACGCTCGACAGCATCGCGGAGCAGAATGACCATTCGCCGCGGGAAGTCATCGTCGTCGATGACGGTTCGAGCGACCGCACGGTCGAGGTCGCTCAGGGCCACGCTTTGCATCCGCGCATAGTCAGGAAGGTCAACGGGGGAGCGCCGTCCGCATTCAATGTCGGCATAAAGGCCGCCCAGGGCGCGGTTCTTGCGTTCCTCGATGCCGACGACCTCTGGATGCCCGACAAGCTCGCGCTGCAGCGGGCCAGGCTCGACTCCGATCCCTCACTGGATGCAGTGTTCGGCCACAGCGAAACCTTCGAGAGCCCGGACTACCCCTCCGAAGCCTTTGTCTCTCTCCACTATAAGAAAGGCCGCTACCCGGGCTACCTCCTGAGTTCGCTTGCCGTTCGGCGAAGTGCTGTCGAACGGCTCGGCATCCCGTTCGACGAAAGCTTGCGCACGGGGTACTTTATAGATTGGTACCGCAGGGCCATCGCCGCGGGCATGAAAATGACCATGCTGGACGAGACGGTTCATCGACGTCGTATTCGACCAGGCACGTTGTCCAGAAGGGTAGCCGTCGCCGGCAGCGCACCGGCCGGCATGGCATCCGACTTTCTTGAAATCGCACGCCGGGCGCTCAGGGCCAAGAGGGGTGATGATGATGGAGAAAGAGGGGGGCAATGAATTGGCCTCTCTGGTACCCGTCTCTTGATCGCGCCTGGCCCGCTGGCGATCACGAGCGCCTCCTGCTGGCCGCCGTGCACGTCGATCCGGTGGCGGCCGAAAGGGAACTGCGCGCCTGGATCGGCACGCACGACCTGAACGACTGCACGTTCAGCGAGCAGCGGCTGATTCTCGCCGCCTGGAACAGGCTTGGGCCTGGTTTGAGGGATCTGCCGGATGCGCCGAGGCTTGCCGGGCTTCAACGGATGCTATGGACGCGAACCATGCTTCTGATGAGAGAATGCCAACCGGCATTCGCGGCGCTGGCTGTGGCGGACGTGCCGATGATGCTCATCAAGGGAGCCGCGCGTGCCGCTGATCCCGTTGGACGGGGTGGACGCTCGTTCCACGACCTCGATATCGTGGTCCCGCGGAACCGGCTGGGCGATGCCCTGGGCGTGTTCGTTGAACTGGGCTGGGAGCCGTCGAGCGGTTCCAGCGCCATGCGCATGCTGACGCAGGCAGCACGGCTGCGCAGCGTCAATCTTCACAAGGACCGCTACGGCGACATCGATCTTCATGGCTGCATCTTTCGTCCGGGCCAGGGCAGCCTCGCCGACGACGACCGGGTCTGGGCGCGGGCCAGATCGGTGGAGTTCAATTCCGTGGCCTGCGGACTGCCGGTCCGGGAAGACCTGGCGGTGATCGCCATCGCAAATGGCAGTCTCGACGCCCACGCCAACAGCGACTGGCTGGTCGATCTGTCCCGCCTCATCGTTGAACCCGGTTTCGATTGGAAGCTGTTTTCCAATGAGATTCTCGCCCGCGACATTGCGGTGGCGACATTGATCGCGCTTGGCTGGCTAAAAGTGCGGGCAGGCTATGCGGTCGATGCAGAGGCGATGGAACGCTTCGAGGCGGCTCTTCCCGGGCCGATGGCCGCGTGGATGGCTTTCGTTCAAGCAAGGCCCAGGCAAAGTGAGACTCCCGCCGGCGCCGCCCTTCGTTGGCTTGCAAAGACGCGTCGCAAATCGCTTGAGCTGGCCCAGTCCGAACCACGCGGCGAGCAGAAAACGAGACCGCGCCTGAAGACGAAATTCAGCAGGGGCTTGCCTGCTGGCCAAGGCGAGCTGCGCGCCGATCTGCCTCTTCCCGCTTCCGACCGCGCCGGCGTCTTGCGCTTGCACATCCGATTGCCGGCGTCGGTGAAGTGGCGGCGTCTCGCCTTCGAGATCAACAGCGACGCCGGGCATGTTGCCGCCTTTCATGTGCGCCCGAAGCTTCCGCGCGCGGGCACCGCATTGGAAATCTTATGCGAAATCCAGCTTGACACTCCCGCTGGCGCGACAAGGGTCTGGCTTGAAAGCCGGCCGCTGCGATCTTCGCGAATGCTGACCGAGGAGAACGCCGCGCGCTACGCCGCCCCCCGGTTCTCGCTTACCAGTTCGGAATTCCGCCCCTTCGCACACCCGGGAGCGCTCATCGACGGCAGTTCACGCGAAGGTCCCGCGAAGGAAACGCAATGAAAGGTCTGCTAATCTTGTCGGAGGCGCGGAGCGGCTCGACTTGGGTGGCCTCGCTGACGAACAGCACCGGGAAATTGGGTAACGCCCGCGAATGGCTGAGGGATGAGACGAGTGAAGCACCCCAGACACTCGCAGCCGAACAGCACTATCAGAAAATAATGGATAGATCCTCGACAGATAATGGCGTCTTCTCGGTCAAGATATTTCCGCATCATCTGCGTGATGTTTACGACAAGCGAAAATACGACTTCATAGAGAGATGCCTTCGCGACCATGAGATTCTCGTAATATTGCTCGAGAGAATGGACCGTCTCGGTGCCGCGATATCCGCAACACGCGCATCTCAGTCAGGGCAATGGTCCAGGACAAGTGGCGGCGGCGACGAGAATAGTGCTGAGAGTTCGGTCGCATACGATCGCGCACAGATTCTCGAGAACATGATCTATATCGGCGAAGGCATGGCGTTCTGGAGAAATTACCTCGCGCTGAGGTCCATCCAATACGTTCCGGTCTTTTACGAGCAGATTATGAAGGGATGGCGCGAATATGTGATGGACGTCGCCGGCAAGATGGATGTCTCGATCGACGCAGAGCAGATCTCGAACGACCTCTACGAAGTTCAGCGCGACGCGCTATCGATGGAATGGCGAAGGAAATTCGAGGCCGAAAACAAATCTCGTTCCCTCGAAAAACTATACGCCTATGGCCATACATACCCAAGAACCATTGGAAACCTTCTCAGGTTTCTTCTGAAAAAGGAAATCCGCTCGAGGATCAGGTTCAGGGATTACACATAAAGACCGCCGTGACGCTTCGTTTCGGCACCATGACGGTTCCAGTTACCGTTCGTTCTGCCGCTGTCGCCGAAGCTGCGTATCATCGACAGGAATTTTGCGGACACCGCCGCGATGGCAGTTGCTGCAAGCGGCAGCGCTCTCTCCTCACCATGACTATTCCGCCGGCTCGGCACGCGCTGGCGGCAATCCCGGCTTGCCTGCTTGGGAAGGATTTCGCCTGACATAGGCCGCCTTCAGCGTTTCCGACGTGTCGCGCGAGCCGTCATGGCTCCAGCCCGGCGGTTGGATGAGATAATTGACGCGCTCGCCAGGCGTCAGCCCCGGCGCCAGCGCATCCTTGAACATGCCGATCCATTCGTGGAACGCGACCTTCAGCGGATTGAAGGTCCCGATATTCTTGACGATGCCGTAGCGCGGCCGGTCTTCCTCCAGTTCCTCGACGAAGGTGCCGAACATGCGGTCCCAGATGATCAGCGTGCCGGCATAATTGGCGTCGAGATAGCGCGGGTTGGTGGCGTGGTGGACGCGATGGTGCGAGGGCGTGTTGAAGATGAACTCGAACCAGCCCCACATCTTGCCGATCGTCTCGGTGTGGATCCAGAACTGCCAGACAAGGTTGAAGCCGAAGACGAAGGCGATCACCGCCGGATGGAAGCCGGCGAGCACCAGCGGCGCCTGCAGGATGAAGGTGAAGGTGAACAGGCCGGTCCAGCTCTGCCTCAGGGCCGTCGAGAGATTGTAATGCTGGCTGGAATGATGATTGACATGCTCGGCCCACACCCAGCGCACCCGGTGCGCGATGCGGTGATAGACATAGTAGCGCAAGTCATCGAGCAGGAAGGCGGCGACGAACACCCAGATGGACAGGCCGAGATTGAAGACACGGAACTGCCAGAGCCACAGCAGCGCCCAGTAGGACACGACGCCGAGCAGCAGGCCGGCGACGACATTGCCGGTGCCCATCACCAGGCTGGTCAGCGTGTCGCGCGTCTCGAACGATCCCTTGGCGCGGCCGGTGCGCACCAGCCAGAGCTCGATCAGGATCGCTGCGACGAAGAAGGGGATCGCAAGCTGGGTGACCTGCGGGAAATTATACTCGTCCATCACGCCGCCTCCCGGATCCGATCGCTGTTCTGCAGGGTCGCTGCCACCGCTCGCGCATCGGCTTCGTTGGCAAAAGCAAACCGCCCACCTTTCCAGGTGAAATCCTTCAGCCGCAGCGACACCGCTTTCCCTTCCCTCGCCAGCGCCAGAATGTCGTGCGGCGTGACGATGCGCGTCAGAAAACAATCGCCGATGCTCTGGACGATGCCGCAGCGTTGCGGGCCGAGGTCGAGAAACGCGGCATGATTGTCGGCGGTCAGCCGCACGGCTTCCGGCCTTTCGTCGGGAAAATCATCGGCAAAGCGTGCGAGCGCTTGAGCCGCGCCGGCAAGCGTCGCGGTTGTCGTGCCGCCGGTGAAATGCACGGCTGCGACCGACAACGCAATGCCGAATGCGACGAGGACGACCAGGACTGGCAGGCTCATGGGAACGCGGCTCCTCCGGCGGCCCGCATTTCTTTGACGCGGGTCCACGCGACAAACCCCTAGCACGGTTGACGTTTACGTCAAAGGGGCATCCAGCCTCGCATCGCATGCCGCAGGAGCAGCCAGTGCCGGCCGAAGGTGGAGAGCGCTGCCGTCCTGCGGAGCGCCGAAGCCTTTTCCATCTTGTCGAGATAGGCGTGGGTCAGCGCCAACGGCAGAAAGGCCGGCCGCAGCGAAACGGGAAGCGCCGGCGCTCCTTTCTCGAAGGCGTTGAGATGCTCCCGCGCCAGCGCGATCATCGCCACAACCGCGCGCTCGGCGGCAGCCCCGCCCTCTCCCTTGACGAACTCTTCCGGCGTCGTACCGGCTGCCGCGAGGATGTCTGCGGGCACAAAGCATTGGCCGCGTCGGCGGTGCAGCGGCAGCATAAGCAGCAGGCCGGTGATCGCCTGGGCGCAACCGGCCCGGCCGGCGAGTTCGGCAAAGCCCGGCGCCGCCGCCGGATCGAGCACCATGGCCGCAAGCTGGATAAGTGCTGCGGCCGTTTCGCCGCAATAGCCCTCGAGATCGGTACGCGACGGCATCGGGTCGTCATAGAGATCAAAGATGCGCGCCTCGAGCATGTTCTCGAAAGCACTCTTCGGCAGCTTATTTGCGGCAATCGTCGCGCGCAGCGCATCGGCGGTCGGGTGGCCCGTCCCGGCATCCCCATCGGCCGCGACAACGTCGCGCCACCATTGCAGCCTGACCTCGCCCGGCAGCGGCTCGTGGATGCGATCGCGCACGCCGGCGATCTCGGCGTTGAAGGCGTAGAGCGCAAGCAGCGCGCCGCGTTTGTCGGCCGGCGCGTAGAGCGCCGACAG
>NZ_RZSB01000263.1:0-7378 GCF_004023285.1 Mesorhizobium sp. M2A.F.Ca.ET.067.02.1.1 | reverse complement strand
TCATCCACGAGAAATTCCTCGCGATGCGCGCCAAAGGCTGCGGCATCATCGTCATCGGCGAAGACCTCGAGGAATTGCTGATGCTCTCGGACCGCATCGCGGTGATGTATGAGGGCCGCATCGCCGGCACGCTTATCAGCGCCGATGCCACCGTCACCAGGCTCGGCTTGATGATGACCGGCGCCGGGCAGACCGAGGAGGCGGCCTGATGTTTCGCCTCGAAGCCCGCACCTCGACACCCGCCTGGTTCAATCTGGCGCTGCCGCTGATCGCCATCGCCGCGACGCTCATTCTGTGCAGTGGCCTGATCGCCATCGCCGGCGCCGGCGTGATCGAGGCCTATGGCGTCATGCTGTCGGCCTCGCTCGGCGACAGCTACGCCATCACCGAGACCCTAGTGCGCGCCGCCCCGATGATCTTCACCGGCCTTGCCGTGGCGATCGCCTTCCGCGCCAAATTCTGGAACATCGGCGCCGAGGGCCAGCTGCTCGCCGGCGCGGTGGCGAGCTGCTTTGTCGGCGCGATCCCGATGCCGGGCACCCTCGCCATGCTGTTGATGGCGATTGTAGGCGCCGCCGCCGGCGCGCTCGTGGCGCTGGTGCCGGCGACGTTGCGCATCAAATTCAAAGTCGACGACGTGGTGAGCTCGCTGCTGCTAAACTCGGTCATCTATTACGCGCTGATGGCGCTGATCGAAGGGCCGTGGAAGGACACCTTTTCCGGCTACCCGATCTCGCCACCGATCGAGGATTCCGCCAACTTCCCGGTGCTGATCGAAGGCACGCGGCTGCATCTCGGCGTCGTCGTGGCGCTGATCGCAGCGCCGCTTTGCTGGTTCCTGATCGCCCGCACCACGCTCGGCTTTAGGATCCGCGTCACCGGCGAAAATCCGGAAGCCGCCCGCTATGGCGGCATCAGCGTGCAGCGCGTGCTGCTCTCGACGGCGCTGCTGTCGGGTGCGCTCGCCGGGCTCGCCGGCGTCGGCGAGGTTGGCGGCGTGCATTTCCAGGTGATGAGCGACATCTCGCCGGGCTATGGCTATTCCGGCATCGTCGTCGCCATGCTCGCCAGGCTCAACCCTCTCGGCGTGGTGCCGGCGGCGATCTTCCTGGCCGCCGTGATGACCGGCGCCGAAGCGATGTCGCGCGCAACCGGCGTGCCGGCCTTCCTGAGCGACGTCATCCAGGGCACGGCGCTGCTTGCCATGCTGGTGGCGCTGCTCTTCACCGCCTACCGCGTCCGCCGCGTGGGAGCGCAGACATGAGCGCGGTGTTCGAGCAGATTTTCCAGGTCGGCTTCCTCGCCGCCATCATCCGCATCGCCACGCCGCTCGCTTTCGCCACACTCGGCGAAATGTTTTCCGAACGCGCCGGCGTGCTCAATCTCGGCATCGAAGGCATCATGCTGCTCTCGGCCATGGCCGGTTTCACCGCCGCCAGCCTCAGCGGCAGCCTGTGGCTGGGCGTGCTGGTGGCCGTGCTGGTCGGCGCGCTGATGGGCGCCCTGCACGCGCTGTTCACCGTCGCGCTGGGCCTCAGCCAACATGTCTGCGGCATCGGCGTGACCCTGTTCTGCTCGGGCCTTGCCTATTTCCTCTACCGGTTGATCTTCGGCCAGCAATCGGTGCCGCCCAGCATCGACGGCTTCAAGCCGGCGCCGATCCCGCTGCTCTCGGACATACCGGTGATCGGCCCTGCCGTGTTCAACCAGTTCACCCTCGTCTATCTCGCCATCGTCGCCATTCCGCTCGCCGCCTTCGTGCTCTACCGCACGCCATGGGGGCTGTCGGTGCGCATGGTCGGCGAAAACCCGCGCGCGGCGGATTCGGCCGGCGTCAGCGTCATCGCGACACGCTTCCAGGCGGTTATCCTCGGTGGCGCGCTGATGGGGCTTGCCGGCGCCTTCCTCACCATGGCGCAGTTCAATGCCTTCACATTCGGCGTCGTCTCCGGGCGCGGCTGGGTGGCGATCGCGCTGGTCGTGTTCGGCCGCTGGGATCCGTGGCGTTCGGCAGGCGCGGCGCTGCTCTTCGCCTTCGTCGACGCGCTGCAGCTGAGGATGCAGGCCAGCGGCCTCGGCCACATCGCCTACGAAGCCTTCCTGATGCTGCCCTTCATCTTCACCATCGTCGCCATGGCCTTCATGTCGCGCAACGCAGTGGCACCTTCGGCGCTGCTGAAGCCGTTTCGGAGGGAGGAGCGGTAATTTCCTTGCCCCGCAAGGCGGGGGAGAGGTGGCGCGAAGCGGCCGGAGAGGGGTCTGCGTCGACGGTTGCTCTTTTGGCGACGCGTTTGCGCCAAATTCTCAGCCGGTTCTGGCTTCACGCAGGGCGTCCCCTCCCCGTCTCGGCTCCGCCGAGCCACCTCTCCCCACTTTCGTGGGGCGAGGAAAAGCCTCATATCGCCGTGAACGCGTTGTCGACAAACAGATGCGCGCCATTGACGAAGCTGGACTCGTCGCTGGCCAAAAACAGCGCGGCCTTAGCCACTTCCTCGGGCTCGCCGATGCGGCCCTGTTGCGCGGCCATGGCGGCATCGGAGACATCGACGCCGAGCTTGCCGAGATCGGCCACTTCGCGCAGACCGTGCGGCGTGCGGATGAACCCGGGGCAGACGGCGTTGCAGCGGATGTTGCGGTCACGGAATTCCACCGCTATGGCCCGCGCGAACATGTGGCAGGCGCCTTTTGTGGTGTCGTAGAGCACCTCGTTCGGCGTCGCCGCCACCGCCGAGATTGAGGAAGTGCAGACGATCGAGCCGCCGCCGGCGGCGATCATGCCGGGCAGCACCGCGCGCGTCATCAGGAACATCGAGCGGACATTGACGGCATGCAGCCAGTCCCATTCCTGCAGCGTCGTCTCCAGGAAGGGCTTGATCACGATCGTGCCGGCATGGTTGAACAGCACCGTGACCGGACCGAGCTCATCCGTCGCCGCTTTCACCGCCGCCTCGACCTGCGCCTCATCCGAAACATCGGCCACGAAATGCTCCGCCACATGGCCCCGCGCCCGGATCGCCGCCGCGGTCTTGCCGGCCGCCTCGCCATTGCGGTCGACGATCGCCACCTTGGCGCCTTCGGCGGCGAACAGCTCGGAAGCCGCCCCGCCCATCCCCGTCGCGCCGCCCGAAACGATGGCGACCTTGCCCGCCAGCCTTCCACCCATTTTTGTCTCCCTGGATTCCGTGAGTGTTTTAGATGCTATCGCCTCGCGCGGGGAATAGCCAAGCGCTCAAAGGAGGCCGTTTTGCCACTGAAAGTCCGTGGTTCCAGGCATTTGTCGGGCAGCCCATGCTCCGCTTGCTCGCTGGATCTTCCACTCTGGAGGAGCACGAATTACCCTGGATTGCACCATCCCTGAGAACATTCTCCCAAAAATCCTTGAAAAATAGCAATCGACAAAGTCTACTTACTTTATAGATTAAGCGCTGAGACGGAGGCCGATATGTCCTATATCCAGAACGCTCAGACCGCCCGCAAGGGCCAAAGGCTGACCGCCGACCAGAGCTGGAGGCCCGCCTATGGCGGTACCTTCGCCTATCTCGTCTTCGCGCTTGCATTCGTGTTCACCGGCGCGGTGGTGCTGGGGTTGATCCCCTGATTTCAAGGCGGGCCGAGACCCGCCGTCAAAACAATCTGAGTTGCGTAACCGGAGTGGAAAGCTGGCCGAGCGCCGGGGCGGTGTCGCGCGCCTGCGTCCTCGGATTTGGTTTAAAAGGCTTTGGAGCGGGGCAAGCCGACGTGATGGAGGAGATGGCAATGCCGATCGAGTTCACGCATGTTCCCGGTAAGGCTGTCAATGGCGGCTTCTTCTATGATTTCGCCGAGACGGCGACCAAACTGTCGCTGATCGAGGATGCCGGTTTCCGCAGGCTGGTGGTGGACGATCCGGCCGGCCTGCTCACCAATATGGACATCGCCGCGCAGACGCTCGACCGCACCGGTTCGCTGGAGGTGGTGTTGACGCATTGGGCCGGCGTGATCGAGCCGACGGTGGCGGCAAGGCAGCTTGCCGCGCTCGACCGCAGAGGCGGCGGACGCCTGTCGCTTCGCATGCTGAGCGAGCCGCTGGAAGACAGCGATGCCGAGGCGCGACCGGTTGGCCACAGCGTGGTTTGGCAGCGCATCGACGAATATCTGGTGCTGCTGAAGCGCCTGTGGTCGAACGACAGGCCCTTCGACCATGAAGGCGCCTTCTACAGCGTCAGGGGCGGCTTCGTGCCTCGCAAGGGCCCGCATGGCGCCGATCTCGTCATCCGGCTTGGCGGCCAATCGGGCACCGCGCTGAAGGTGGCCGGCAAGCATGCCGATGTCTTCGAACTGGCCGCCGGCTCGCCGGACGAGGTGCGGCAATTGATCGAGCGTGCGCGCGGCGCCGCCGCCGAGCACGGCCGCGCCGGCAGGTTGCGCTTCGCGCTGCCGGTCCGCATCCACGCGGATGGCTGGAGCGGAACCCCGGATCACAAGGCGGTCGAGATCGCCGGGCCGCCGGCGCGGATTGCCCTGGCGCTTTTGCCCTATGCGGCGCTCGGCATCGAGGAATTCATGATCAGCGGCATCGACCGTCCGGGCGAGATCGTCCGCATTGGGCGCGAGACGATCACGCTGCTCGCGAATTCGCTGGCGCGCCGCGAGGCGGAAATTCCGCAACCGGGTGCGTTTGCCTCATCCCCCTTTGCGGAACACCGCATAGGCTGAGTCACGGCGTGCCGGAGTACTCCAGCCCGTCCATCACGTAATCCGCGAACAGGAAATCGCGGATGCCGGCGATCCGGCTGTCCTTCCAATCGATGAGGATGAAGTAGCGCGGCGGTCCGTCCGGACGCTCCGGGCTGGTGACCAGGATGGCGGGCCGGCCTTCGACAAGGCCGGTCGCGAAATGCCAATGCGTTTCGTCGGCATAGCGGCCGAAATAATTGCCGACATATTCCTTGCCGTCCGCGCGCAGCCGATTGACCAGCTCCAGCTTGACGTCCTCGGCCAAAAGGCCGCGCAGCGTATCGAAATCCCTGGCGTTGAAGGCAACTACATAGTCGCCCAAGCGGCGCATGTCCTGCCGGTCGAGCGCCGGACGGGGCGGCGCCATGCGCGGCGCGGCCGCCAGCTTGCGCAAGCTTTCGCGCCCGCGCTGCAGCGCGCCCTTGATCGCCATGTCGGATGTTTCGAGGATTTCGCCGATCTCTTCCAGGCTGTGGCCGAGCACATCCTTCAGCACGACCGCGCACCGTTGCGCCGGCGGCAGCTGCATCAGCTCGGCCAGGCTCGCCTCGGCGGCGATGCGCGCGTCCAGCGCCGAATTCTCGTCGGCGATCGTGTCGAGCTCGACCTCGCTTTCGCGGCCCCGCAAGCGGGCGCGCTTGCGCAGGAAATCGAGCGCCGCGTTGTGCGCGATGCGAAACAGCCAGGGTTCGGTCCTATCGGGCATGTCGCCATTCCTGATCGCAACGAAGCCTTTGGCCAAAGCCTCCTGGACGATGTCCTCGCCATCGATGACCGATCCGACCATGCGTGACGCGTAGCGGTGCAGCCTGGCTCTCAGCGAAGCGGCCTCGCGCTCGAAGGCGCGGAGGCGGGACTCGGTCGCCGCAACGGCCTGATCCTGCGAACCGGTCACGCAACCTCCTAGTTTTCTACGCCACCCGTATGGGAATAGGTCGTGTGGCCCATTATGCTCTCGCCCGCGGCCAGCTCAACGATGCTCTTTATGTAGTCGGCGAAGTGGGGATCGGCGCGGAAGGCCGCGATGTCCTTGCCGAACGCCATTGCGAGATGTTGGCGACCTTGCTGCCGTCGCCGCCGACGACCACGGATGACGACAGCGAGCCCGGCTGCTTGCTGAAGAAGTTGCCTTCGGCGAGCGTCCTGGCGAGTTCCTGCTGCTTGCCCGGCTTGGCGGTGAAGACGTTGATCAGGGTCACTGTGGTCGACATGGCTCGGCTCCGTTTATGCTGATGGCGGAGGCGGTCGTGGCTCTCACACCTGTTACGACCCTCAAGACGAAGGCGGAACCGCAAACAGAACGGCGGGGCGAAAATTCTCGATGAGACCCCGAAATAATCTTCAGCGCGCCGCGTCCGCGAGTTGCCGCAACGCGGCGATGACGGCCTCCGAATCCGCCAGCGCGCCGAAGATCCCGTCCTCGACCGTCACCATGTGCAGCGCCGCTTCGTGCGCATACTGGTCACCGCTGGCGCAGGCGTCCGAAACCGTCAGGCATTGGAAGTTGCGGTCGCAGGCCTCGCGCAACGTGGTGTGCACGCACACATCCGTCGTGCAGCCGGTGAAAAGCAGATGCGTTATGTCCCGGGCGCGCAGCACCATCTCCATATCCGTATAGGTGAAGGCGCTGTTGCAGGTCTTGTCGATGATGATGTCCTGCGGCGCCACGTCGACATCGGCGGCGATCTGGAAGCCCGGGCCCGAGCGCAGCATGACATCGGTGCCGTCGAGGCCGGCCCGCTTGCGGCGCCATTTCTCGTAAGGCGTCATGTCGGCCATGTCGGCGCGGTAGCCTTGCCTTGTGTGGATGATGATGATGCCCGCGGCGCGAGCCGCGGCAATCAGCCGGTTCACCGCCGGCAGGATGGCTCTCAACGGCGCCGGATCATAGCCTTTCCTGGCGAAATAGCCGGTCGGCGACAGGAAATCCTCCTGCAGATCGATGACCAGCAGCGCCGCATGCTGCGGCTCCAGCCTGCCGTCATAGGGAAAGTCGAAGGGTATCGCCTTGATCATCGGTCACCTGCTTTGGTCGTTGTCGGTGCATCGTGCTCGCTAGCAGACCTGCGGTCCAGCCCGCAGCGTACCCAGGTGGCATCGGCGCATCGTAGATTGTTGATCGCACAGTCATCTTTATAGTTGACTCGGAAATTCATGTTTCATAGTCAACTGCCATGGCTCGCCCTGTGTCTGATCTCAATGGCGGCCACCGCATTGCGATGATGAAGCGAGGACGAGCCTTGTCCTGGAACGGTATTTTCGCGGCGCTGGCCGTGTCCCTCATTCTTTCGGCCGGCATCGCCGGGGCGCAAGAACAGCCGGCGACGCAGGCGCCGGCTGGGCAGCCGATAGCACCCGCCGCGCAGGAGCCAATCGAGCAGGCGCCGGCGGCGCCCGCCGCCACGCCGATGGCGCAGGGCCTCCAGCCGGCTCCGAACGGCGCCGTCGGTGAAGAGCCTTCCATCGCGCTGACACTGCCGCATGACCTGTCGCCCTGGGGCATGTTCATGAATGCCGACATCGTCGTGAAGGCGGTCATGGTCGGGCTGGCCTTCGCCTCTCTCGTCACCTGGACGATCTGGCTTGCCAAGTCGCTGGAGGTCTTCGGCGGCAAGCTGAGGGCCCGCCGCGCCGCCGATGCGATCGGCAATGCCGCGACGCT
>NZ_RZSB01000262.1:0-7382 GCF_004023285.1 Mesorhizobium sp. M2A.F.Ca.ET.067.02.1.1 | reverse complement strand
GCGCAAGCGCGAGCGTCACGGCTATGAGGCGGAGCCCTTCCCGCTGTTCGTCATCAAGACTCTGGTGGGCAGCGCGCTGGCGCTGTTCCTGGTGTTCCAGTTCGCCAGCTACAGGGGCTTGCCGGTCGTGCTCTTGGTGATGGGTGTGCTCATCTCTCTGTTCGTCTTCGTCACCAAGCGCATGACCATCGGCCGCCGCATCTATGCCATGGGCGGCAACGCCAAGGCCGCGCAGCTGTCGGGCATCAACACCGAAAGGCTGACGCTGCTGGTCTTCATCAACATGGGCGTGCTGTCGGCGCTCGGCGGCCTGATCATCGCGGCGCGCCTCGGCCAGGCCGTGCCGGCCGCCGGTCTCGGCAGCGAGCTCGACGTCATCGCGGCCGTCTTCATCGGCGGCGCCTCGGCAATGGGCGGCGTCGGCCAGGTGATCGGCGCCGTAGTCGGCGGCTTCATCATGGGCGTGATGAACAACGGCATGTCGATCATGGGCGTCAATGTCGACTGGCAGCAGGTGGTCAAGGGCCTGGTGCTGCTCGGCGCCGTCATCTTCGACGTCTACAACAAGAACAAGGCTTAAGGGCCGGAACAAAGTTCAGGAGGCATACGGGTTCCAGATCGCGACGCTGCCGGCAACCCGTCGGCGCCAAGAAGTCCGCACAAGGACCGAGCGCGCGAACGCAATCCGGACGAAGAGTTTCAACCGCGGCGGGGATCGCTCCACGCCGCGCCGGGTAAGGCTTGCCCGCGGGCGGCCGCTAAATGAGAGAGGATTCGAACATGCTGATCTCCCAGATCCTCGACGACGCCGAGACGATCCGCGTCGTCGCCCGCAATGGCGGCGGCAAGACCAGGGTCATCAATGGCGCGCGCAGTGTCTATTCGCTGGCGATGGAGGCCGCGCGCACCGGCATCGGCCTCGAGGCGCTGATCGAGCGCAAGGGCTATGGTGAGACGGTCGATCTCGATGCCGTCTACAAGAGGGGCAGGCTGGTCTCGCCGATCAACCATCCCGATCCCGCACATCTGCATCTCACCGGCACCGGGCTGACGCATCTCGGCTCAGCGGCGACGCGCGATTCCATGCACAAGAAGCTCAGCGAGGGCGGCGAGGAGGAACTCACCGATTCCATGAAGATGTTCCGCATGGGGCTCGAAGGCGGCAAGCCGGCCAAAGGCCAGGTCGGCGTGCAGCCGGAATGGTTCTACAAGGGCAACGGCACGATGGCGGTGGCGCCGGGCGCGCCGCTGATGTCGCCGGCCTTCGCGCAGGACGGCGGCGAGGAGCCCGAGATCGCCGGCATCTATGTCATCGGCGATGATGGCGCGCCGTTCCGCGTCGGCTTCACGCTGTCGAACGAGTTCTCCGATCATGTCACCGAGCGGGTGAACTATCTGTTCCTCGCCCATTCCAAGCTGCGCAATGCCTCGTTCGGCCCCGAGATCCTGATCGGCGACCTGCCGGCCGACATCCGCGGCGCATCGCGCATCTGGCGCGACGGCAAGCTGCTCTGGGAAAAGCCGTTCCTGTCGGGCGAGGCGAACATGTCGCACACCATCGCCAATCTCGAGCACCACCACTTCAAATATTCGGCCTTCCGCCAGCCGGGCGACGTGCATGTGCATATGTTCGGCACCGCGACGCTCTCCTTCGCCGACGGCATCAAGACCGAGGCCGGCGACACGTTCGAGATCGAGGCGGCGGATTTCGGCCTGCCGCTGCGCAATCCGCTGGAGATCGAAAAGCCGGTGAAGGTGGCGGTGAAGGCGCTGTGATTGGGTAATCTCCCCTTGTGGGGGAGATTGGCAATTTCGACCTCAGCGCGCGGCCCTGAAATGCTTGGAAAGCTTCAGGCCCTGCGCCTGATAGTTCGAGCCGAGATCGGTGCCGTAGAGCGCCTGCGGGCGCTTCAGCATGTGCTCGTAGACGAGGCGGCCGACGATCTGGCCGTGGTCGAGGATGAAAGGTACTTCGTGGCTGCGCACTTCGAGCACGGCGCGGCTGCCGCTGCCGCCGGCGGCGGAGTGGCCGAAGCCCGGATCGAAGAAGCCTGCATAGTGGACGCGGAACTCGCCGACCAGCGGGTCGAAGGGCGTCATCTCGGCGGCGTAGAGCGGCGGCACGTGCACCGCCTCGCGGCTGACCAGGATATAGAATTCGTCAGGGTCGAGCACGATCTCGCCGGCGCCGCTCTTATAGATCGGCTCCCAGAAATCGACGACATCCTGCGCGGCGCGCTTGTCGACATCAACCAGGCCGGTGTGGTGCTTGCCGCGATAACCGACAAGCCCATCCTTGTCGCCGTCGAGGTCGATGGAGAGCGCGATGCCGCCGCCGGAAATATTGGGCGGCTCGGTGGCGACCAGCATCTCGGCACGGTGAAGGTCGCGCAGCTGGCTTTCCGAAAGCACGGCATTGCCGATGCGGAAACGGATCTGCGACAGCCGCGAGCCGGCGCGCACGACGATCGGGAAGGTGCGCGGGCTGACTTCGAGATAGAGCGGCCCGTGATAGCCGGCGGCGATCTTGTCGAACTCATGGCCGCGATCGGTCATGACCCGCGTGAAGATGTCGAGGCGGCCGGTCGAGCTCTTCGGATTGGCCGAGGCCGAAACCTCGGCCGGCAATGCCAGACTTTCCAGCAAAGGCACGATATAGACGCAGCCGGTTTCCAGCACCGCGCCGCCGGTGAGGTCTATCTCGTGAAGCTTCAGCCGTTCGAGCTTGTCGGCGACCAGATGATCGGGCCCCGGCAGGAAGGAGGCGCGTACGCGATAGGCCTTGTCGCCGAGCCTGAGATCGAGGCTGGCCGGCTGGATCTGGTTGGTGTCCAGCGCGCGCGGCGACTTGAGCGCGTTCGCCTCAAACAGCGCCGCGATGTCCTGATCCGGAAGAATGCCTGTCTGCCGCAAAGGCTGGCTCCGTTCACAAGGCCGGGCGAGGACCTAAGCAGGCTCTTGCCGTCCGGCTGGTACAAACCTCTTAATGAAGCCGGCAATTGACGCAAGCGCGGCGCTCATTTAAAGGGTCGTTATCCCGTGGTGATTTGGCCGGTCGGCTTGCAGCCACGTTAAACAAGTCGCTAAAGGACCGTCGAGCCGCAAGGCTATATGGACCGGTTGCGACTTCGCGGCCGGTTTTTTTATGTCTGGAAGCAGGGCTATGAGCACCAAGAAGCGCAATTGGAAACCTCAAACGGCACTCGTGCATGGCGGAACGCTGCGTTCCCAGTACGGCGAGACCGCAGAGGCGATGTATCTCACGCAGGGCTATGTCTATGAGACGGCGCAGGCGGCGGAAGCCCGCTTCAAGGGCGAGGAACCGGGCTTCATCTATTCGCGCTACGCCAACCCGACCGTCGACATGTTCGAAAAGCGCATGTGCGCTCTGGAAGGCGCCGAGGATGCCCGCGCCACCGCCTCCGGCATGGCCGCCGTTTCCGCCGCCCTGCTCTGCAGCGTGAAGGCAGGAGACCACATCGTTGCGGCGCGCGCGTTGTTCGGCTCCTGTCGCTGGGTGGTGGAGACGCTGGCGCCGCGCTACGGCATCCAGGCGACGCTGATCGACGGCACCGACATCGCCAACTGGGAAAAGGCGGTTCGCCCGAACACCAAGCTGTTCTTCCTGGAAAGCCCGACCAATCCGACGCTGGAAGTGGTCGACATCGCCGCGGTCGCCAAGCTCGCCAATTCGATCGGCGCGCGCGTTATCGTCGACAACGTCTTTGCCACGCCGCTGCAGCAGAAGCCGCTGCAGCTCGGCGCTCACATCGTCGTCTATTCGGCGACCAAGCATATTGACGGCCAGGGCCGCTGCCTCGGCGGCGTCATCCTGTCGGACAAGAAATGGATCGACGAAAACCTGCACGACTATTTCCGCCACACCGGCCCCAGCCTGTCGCCCTTCAACGCGTGGACGCTGCTCAAGGGGCTGGAGACGCTCCCGCTGCGCGTGCGCCAGCAGACCGAGAGCGCCGGCAGGATCGCCGATTTCCTGGCCGGCCGGTTGGAGATCGCGCGCGTCATCTATCCCGGCCGCGCCGATCATCCGCAGGCCGATATCGTCAAGAAGCAGATGTCGGGCGGTTCGACATTGATCTGCCTTGACGTCAAGGGCGGCAAGCAGGCGGCCTTCGCCTTCCAGAACGCGCTCGACATCGTGCTGATCTCCAACAATCTCGGCGACGCCAAGAGCCTGATCACCCATCCGGCGACGACGACGCACAAGAACCTGAGCGACGAGGCACGTGCCGAGCTCGGCATCGGCCCCGGCACGCTCAGGCTCTCGGTCGGCCTGGAGGACACCGACGATCTGCTGGAGGACATCGAGCAGGCGCTGAAGGCGGCAAAATAAGCCGGAAAACATCGTGGGAGATCAGGCGATCTCCTCAAGTTCTGTCAGCGCGCGGGTGCGGATGGTCATCTCATTGCCGCGCCATTCGACGGCGCCGCCGAACCAGGCGCGCGCCCAGATGGCCGGCAGCATGGCGTCACGCGCGATCATCGCGGTGACGCTGCGCGGCGACAGGTACCAGCCCTTGGCCAAGGCCAGCAGGCATTCCGGCAGGTAGGCGATCGCCAGCACCCACAAAGCCGTGGTGCACAGGCTGACGCCGGCGCTTGCCGCGGCAACCAGCGCCAGCAGGAGCGGCGCCGCCGCGCCGGTCAGGATCTCTGGCGTGAAGAACAGCGGGAACGTGACCCGGCGCAGCCGCGCCCAGCGCGTCTGTCGCGACCAGATCTCGGCGAAGCTGCGCTGTCCGAGCGGCTGCTCGAAAGGCGAGGCGACGAGATTGACGCGCAGGCCCAGGCCATTGACCAGCTTGGTGGCGGCCGCGTCCTCGGCGATCTCGGCGGCCAAGGCCTGGACGACACAGCGCGTGCCGTTGCCGCAGGCCTGGGCGCTGGTGCCATCGGAATTCAGAATGTCGATATAATAAGCGGTGCCCGGCGTGCGGGCGTCATGGATCGCCATGATCTGGTCGAACTTGGTCGCGGCGTCGGCATTAAGCGCGATCGCCGCGGCCGGCGTGACCCTGTCGGCACGGCCACGCATATCGGCAACGATGATCTCGTTGCCGATGCCGTTCATCTTGGCGAAGGGGGCGGTGCCTGCCATCTAACCGGTCATTCCAATCCGTTTGGCCAATCCGTTTGGCCGCTATATGGCGGAAACGGGCGGGAATTACCAGTCCGGCTCTTGTCTCGGTCACCGCGAAACGTCGCGCCGGCGACGACCAAGTGGTCGCGCCGCGACGACCTGGCGGTCGCGCTTAAGTTACCGCGAAGACGCCGAGCACGATCAGCAGGAAGATGACCAGCACGATGCCGATGAGGACGCGCGCTCCCGTGGCAGCCGCTCCGGCCAGCGCCGGCATGCCGAGCAGGCTCGCGGCGGCGGCAATGATGAGAAGAATGATGATCCACCTGATCATGGGAAGCTCCGGCGAAATTGCGTCGCGAAACCAACGCTTTTCGCCGGTTGGGGTTCCTTCGTCAGACAGCCGGTATGTCCCACACCTCGCCAGGACGCATGGCGCGAAAACGCTCCTGCGGCAGGCCGTGCGCCTCGAGCGCCTCGGCCAGTTTTTGCGCCGGCTCCTCGACCGGCTCGTCGGTGAGGTGGAACGTGCCCCAGTGGCAGCCTGCGGCGTGAGCCGCGTTGCAGAGCTTCATGCCCTGCACGGCCTCCTCCGGATTCTGGTGCTGCGGCGCCATGAACCAGCGCGGCTCATAGGCGCCGATCGGCAGGATGGCGAGGCGAAAGCCGCCATGCGTCTGTGCCATCAGCCGGTAGTTGATGCCGTCATGGAAGCCGGTGTCGCCGGCGAAATAGATGTTGCCGCCCGCCGTTTCGATGACAAAGCCAGCCCAAAGCGCCATGCGGCGGTCGCGTCCGCCGCGCGCCGACCAATGATGCGCCGGCTCGACATAGATGGCGGCGACCCCGGTGTCGATCCTGTCGCCCCAATCATGCGCACTGAGCCGCATGCCGGGCACGGCGCGGTGGATGATGGCGTCGTTGCCGAGTGGCGTGATGATGCGCGCGTCGTGGGCCTCCTTCAGCCGCCTCAGCGTGGCGAGGTCGAGATGGTCGTAGTGGTTGTGGCTGACCAGGACCAGATCGATCGGCGGCAGGTCGGCAAAGGCGATGCCCGGCGCATTGACCCTTCTGGGGCCGGCGAAGGCGAAGGGCGAGGCGCGCTCCGACCAGACCGGATCGGTCAGGATATTCAGGCCGGCGGTCTGGATAAGCAATGACGCGTGGCCGACCATTGTGAGCCTGAGCGCGCCTCCATCCACGCGACGCACCGGCTTTGCCGGCGGGTGAGGACTCGGAACGGCGGCCGGCCATCTCGCCCGCTTGCCGCTGAATTGCCATCTGAGGAGATCGCTGAAGCGCCCTGGGGGCTTGCCGCCGGGGTTGAAGAACAAGGCGCCGTCGAAATGATCGCTATGCGGGCCGCTGTAATAGCGGTTGGCGGTTCTTTTTCTCGCGGCCATTCTCACTCCGCCGGCTCGGTCCCTTCCTGAGATAAGGAAGCGCCTGCCTAGCGCAAGCATTTTGCTGGCGAATGCCAATGGGCGGAGCCGGGTTCATCTAGGATCGCGAGCGAGGGGGCGATCATGATGGTCATGAAGCGAACCGGGACACCGTGGATGAAGGCCGAGGATTTCGGCCGCTCGCTGCCGCTTGGGCTGGGCGTCAATCTTTTGGTCACCGACATGGCGGCGATGGAGGCCTTCTGCCGCGACGTGCTCGGCGCCAGGATCATCTATGCCGACGAGGATTTCGCGGCGATCGAGCTTCTGAGCTCGGTCTTCATGCTGCATGCCGATCATTCCTATCTCGACAATCCGATGACTGGGGTCACTTCGGGCGCCGAGACACGCGGGGCCGGCATCGAATTGCGCCTTTACGGCGCCGATCCGGATCCGATCGAGAAAAAGGCGGCGGCGCTCGGCCATATCGTGCTGGCCGGCTCCATCGATAAGCCGCATGGCCTGCGCGAATGCTACATCGTTGGCCCGGACGGCTATGTGTTCGTGCCGAGCGCCCGGATTTAATGGCGAAATTTCAATGGCTTGAATGACCGAGTCAAACGCCGCTCCGGCGCCGTCCGCTTGCTGCGATAAATTTGCAACATCCGACTCGAAAACCCTATTTTAACCATATCGGGTTGAAATTCTGCCACCTTCGCCATCTTGGTGGAGCGAAGATTACGCGGACGGCTCCCCCCCCGGCCGGATCCGACGGAGGTTTTGATGAATTTTTCGATGACCCGCCCCTTTTCGCGGCCCCACCTCTTTTCGAAGAGCGGCCTCGTGGCCATGTCGCTGGCCGCGCTGGTTGCGAGCGGCTGCTCGACCTCGCGCTTCTC
>NZ_RZSB01000261.1:0-7392 GCF_004023285.1 Mesorhizobium sp. M2A.F.Ca.ET.067.02.1.1 | reverse complement strand
CTGCTGCTCTACCAACTGGCCGGCGCGGCGATAGTCGGTGTCCTGGTGATGCCCTTGGCCGGCCCGCCCATTCGCGCGGTTGCAACCTTGCCGACGCTGGCGCTGCTCTTCCAGTCTTTCTATATCGTCGCCTTCACCTATGTATTGTGGTTCTGGCTGCTTCGGCGCTACCCCGCGTCCGGTCTGTCGAGCTTCGCCTTCCTGTCGCCGGTGTTCGGCGTCTTGTGCGGCGCGGTGGTCCTTGGTGAAGCGCCGACGACCAGGATATTCCTGGCTCTGGCCCTGATCGCCGCCGGTCTCATCATCGTCAACCGGCCGGCGCGCAGGCAGCCAACAGTTTAGGGAGCTCGACATGCGCGACATCCTCGAAGACCTCGAAGCCGGAAAACTGCTTTCCGATCCAGATCCCGTGCGCCGCGCCCAGATCCAGATGAAGACGCCGCTGCCGAAGCGTTTCTACAAGGCGGTTTCGGTTGTCCCGGTGGAAAACGGCTTTGCCGTTCATCTCGACGGCCGTCCGGTGCGCACGCCGGGCAAGGCCGTGATGGTGCTGCCAACCGAAAAGGCCGCAGCACTTGTGGCGGGCGAATTCAGCGCCCAGGGCGAAGTCATCGATCCCGTGACGATGCCAGTCATGCGCCTCGTCAACACCGCCATAGACGGTGTCGCCTCCGATCCGCAGGCGGTGCTGGAGGATGTGCTGCGCTTCGCTTCGTCCGATCTGCTTTGCTACCGCGCCGACGGTCCGCAAGGCCTGGTCGATCGTCAGAACAAGCTGTGGGATCCGGTGCTGGACTGGGCACGCGGCAGCCTCGGCGCGCGCTTCAATCTTGCCGAAGGCGTCATCCATGTCGAGCAGCCGCGCGAAGCCATCGCCATCCTTGGCGCGCATCTTGGCCAACGCTCGGAGCCGATGCGGCTGGCCGCCATCCATGTCATGACAGCGCTGACCGGCTCGGCGCTGCTGGCGCTGGCCGTGGATTTCGGCGAGTTGGACGCCGAGGAAGCTTGGGCAGCGGCCCATGTCGACGAGGACTGGCAGATCGAGCACTGGGGCCAGGACGCCGAGGCAGTCGCGCGCCGCTCGGCCCGCAAACGCGACATGATGGCGGCGGTCAGCCTGCTCGAGGCACTGAAGGCCTAGAAGCCAAGAAATGGGCGCAGGGGTTTTTCGTGCGGAATGCTGCTCTGCCACCAATGGCTGAACCAGCAATCGATCTCATGCTATTGTTCCCCACTCAACCAGTGGGGGCGGTCATGTCGGACTTTCAGAAAGCAGTTATCTCCACGCCGGGCAGCGAGCGCCTCGCCAAAGCGCCACATGGTGCGAAGGTAGTCGTCCATGCCACTGCCGCCGAGACCAACGGCGCATTCGGAATGTGGGAAACTTTCACTCTTCCTGGGAAAGACCCGACCCCTCACACTCACACCCGCGAGACAGAGGTTTTTAGGGTGGTTTGCGGGACGTATCGTTTCCAGTGCGGTGACGAAGAATTCGATGCCCCTCCAGGCACTGTCGTCGTTCTGCCCCCTTACGTGCGTCACAGCTGGCGCAACATTGGCGACGAGCCCGGGCAGATGTTCGCAATAGTAACGCCGGGCGGCTTCGAGCAACTCTTCATGGAGATAGAGGCGTCTGGTGCCGCCTCGCCCGACGAGATAGCAATGATTGAAGCCCGTCTTGGGATAATCAACGACGAGACGTTGGCGCTCGATCGTTAAGGCTACGGCGTACGCTTCACGTGGATACTGAGAAAAACGCTCCTTTCAAAGAGGATGTGCGTCGGATTGGTTGCCTAACGCTGGAAATGAACCGCTCCCGGCACTGCGCCGCTCCCGCACCGCACCTAATACCAAAGTCATAATCCCATCGTCGCGGTGCCTTTCGGCCGTCATTTCTGTCATTTTTTGCTTTGTTGGCTGCGTTTTCGAGTCTGCGTTCGGAGGAGTGCGGCGCGCAGCCATCGAGGACAGACGGGATCTCACGGGAGGATATTCAAATGGCAATGGCATCGGCCGCCGGCGGAACCAGCCGCGGTATGACGCGGGAGGAGAAGAAAGTCATCTTCGCCTCATCGCTCGGCACCGTTTTCGAATGGTACGATTTCTATCTCTACGGTTCGCTGGCCGCCTTCATCGGCTCGACCTTCTTCAGCCCGGCGATCCCGGAGGCGACGCGCAACATCTTCGCGCTGCTGGCCTTTGCCGCCGGCTTCCTGGTGCGCCCGTTCGGCGCGCTCGTGTTCGGCCGCATCGGTGATCTCGTCGGCCGCAAATACACCTTCCTCGTCACCATGACGATCATGGGCCTGTCGACCTTCCTGGTCGGCCTGCTGCCCGGTTATGCGAGCTGGGGCATCGCGGCTCCGGTGATCCTGATCGGGCTGCGCATGCTGCAGGGCCTGGCGCTCGGCGGCGAATATGGCGGCGCCGCGACCTATGTCGCCGAGCATGCGCCCGACGATCGCCGTGGCTACTACACGTCATGGATCCAGACGACCGCGACGCTCGGCCTGTTCCTGTCGCTCATCGTCATCCTGATCGTGCAGGCCTCGCTCAGCAAGGAAACCTATGCCAGCTGGGGCTGGCGCATTCCCTTCATCGTTTCCTTCCTGCTGCTCGCCGTTTCGGTCTGGATTCGTCTGTCGCTGTCGGAGTCGCCCACCTTCCAGCGTATGAAGGACGAGGGGAAGGGCTCCAAGGCGCCGCTGACAGAGGCTTTCGGCCAGTGGAAGAACGCCAAGATCGCCCTTCTTGCGCTGCTCGGCCTCACCGCCGGCCAGGCCGTGATCTGGTACAATGGCCAGTTCTACGCCCTGTTCTTCCTCACCAACGTGCTGAAGGTCGACGCGCAGTCGGTCAACATCATGATCGCCATCGCGCTTGCCATCGGCTCGATCTTCTTCGTTGTGTTCGGCTGGCTGTCCGACAAGATCGGCCGCAAGCCAATCATCATGGCCGGACTGGCTTTGGGCATCGTCTGCACCTTCCCGCTGTTCAAGGCATTGACCTCGGCCGCCAACCCGGCTCTTGCCACCGCCCAGCAGAACACCCGCGCGACGGTGACGGCGGCTCCCGGCGACTGCAGGTTCCAGTTCAACCCGGTCGGCACCGCGAAGTTCACGACATCCTGCGATATCGCGACCTCGTTCTTGACCAAGAACTCGGTGCCATACGACGTCGTCACGACGGCCGCGCCTGGAACCGCGGCTACGGTCAAGATCGGCAACGAGACGGTGGAGTCTTATGATGCCGTTGCCGCCGGCGATCAGGCCAAGGCCAAGGAGGGGGTCTTCCAGAAGGCGGTGAACATGGCGCTGAAGGACGGCGGCTATCCCCTGAAGCGCGCCGCGGCCAAGGTGGCGGACCAGAAGCTCGACGCCTTCATCGCGGCCAATCCGGAACTGAAGCTCGATGCAGCCACGATCCGCGGCGGCGAGAAGGCCACGGTTCCGGCCGAGCAGGCGATCGCCGACAAGGTCCTGACCAAGGACGAGGCGGCCGGTGCGACGGAAGTCACGGTCTACACCATACCGGGCGGCGGCGCGTTCGCCATGTTCGCCGATCCGGCGGCCATCAACTGGCCGATGACGATCGGCATCCTGTTCATCCTGGTGCTGTTCGTGACCATGGTCTATGGGCCGATCGCCGCGATCCTGGTCGAGATGTTCCCGACCCGCATCCGCTACACCGGCATGTCGTTGCCTTACCATATCGGCAACGGCTGGTTCGGCGGCCTGCTGCCCGCGACAGTGTTCGCGCTCAGCGCCTACAAGGGCGATATCTACTACGGTCTCTGGTACCCGGTGATCATCGCGGCGATGTCGCTGATCATCGGCATGATCTTCGTCAGGGATACGCTCGGCACCGACTTGCACGCCAAGGACTGACCTCGGTCATCTGCTCGAAAAGAAAGCCCGGCGCGAGCGATCGCGCCGGGCTTTTTCGTCCATAAAACCTAAGGGGCGATCAGCTCTTGCGCTGATTTTCTTCCTCGACGGCTGCTTCGTGATACCAGCCGTCAAAGTCGGCGTGCTCGCCGCGAAGCGTCGCAAGCTCTGCCGCGAATTTCGCCTTGGCGCCTAAATTTGAGGCAGACTTGCGCCCTGCCAGCGGGAACATCAGGATTTTTGCCGACGGAAGCGGTTGCATGACCTGCATTGGCGACCTCCTTGCTTGTCTAGGGACTTACCGATTCAACTTAGCAAGCAAGATAGGTTCTGCGATTCGTTTAGGCAATATGCCTACAAAAAGATCATTATTTGCCAATTATTTATGCAGAAATCTCGATTGAGCGATCAGAGCGCATTATTGAGGCGGCTGAGCAAAATCCACGTGTTGGCGCGACCATTTTGCCGCACCCGCCGACGGCGGAGTGGCATACGAATTGCTTTTTAACCATCGGCAGGCCGGCAAGCCCGGCCATGCGTTGACGTCGCTTGCGGCGTCCTAGCAACGAGAGGCACTGGAATGACCAAATACAAGCTCGAGTATATCTGGCTCGACGGATATGTCCCGACCCCCAGCCTGCGCGGCAAGACCCAGATCAAGGAGTTTGCCGAGTTCCCGACGCTCGAGCAACTGCCGTTGTGGGGCTTCGATGGCTCGTCCACCAACCAGGCCGAGGGCCACAGCTCCGACTGCGTGCTGAAGCCCGTCGCCGTGTACCCGGATCCGGCCCGCACCAATGGCGTGCTGGTCATGTGCGAAGTCATGATGCCCGATGGCGTGACCCCGCATGTCTCCAACAAGCGCGCCACCATCCTCGACGACGAGGGCGCCTGGTTCGGCTTCGAGCAGGAGTATTTCTTCTATAAGGACGGCCGTCCGCTCGGCTTCCCTGAGAGCGGCTATCCGGCGCCGCAGGGCCCGTACTACACCGGCGTCGGCTACAAGAATGTCGGTGATGTCGCCCGCACGATCGTCGAGGAGCATCTCGACCTCTGCCTCGCCGCCGGCATCAACCATGAAGGCATCAACGCCGAAGTGGCGAAGGGCCAGTGGGAATTCCAGATCTTCGGCAAGGGCTCCAAGAAGGCCGCCGACCAGATGTGGATGGCTCGCTACCTGCTCCTGCGTCTGACTGAGAAATACGGCATCGACATCGAGTTCCACTGCAAGCCGCTGGGTGATACCGACTGGAACGGCTCGGGCATGCATGCCAACTTCTCGACCGCCTATATGCGCGAAGTCGGCGGCAAGGCCTATTTCGAGGCGCTGATGGCGCAGTTCGACAAGAACCTGATGGATCACATCGCCGTCTACGGTCCGGACAACGACAAGCGCCTGACCGGCAAGCACGAGACCGCGCCGTGGAACAAATTCTCCTACGGCGTCGCCGACCGCGGCGCCTCGATCCGCGTTCCGCACTCCTTCGTCAAGAACGACTACAAGGGCTATCTGGAAGATCGCCGCCCGAACTCGCAGGGCGACCCCTACCAGATCGCTTCGCAGATCCTGAAGACGATCTCGCAGGTTTCGACCGACGCGGTCTCCGCCGCAGCCTGATCATCCAGGCGCGGGCTTCGCCTGCGTCTCGTAAGTTTCAATTGTCGAAAGCCCTGGCGTTCTTCGCCGGGGCTTTTTTGCATGCAAACAACCGGCGGAAATGTTTCGCCTGCCGCCGCCGTCAACGGCAGCAACGCCAGGCGATTGAGCGCCGCGACCACTTTGGCGTGACTGCTGCTTCTGCAGTGGCGGACCGGCCGGATGCTGCATGGCTACGCTGGGTTTGCGGAAAGCCCTCCGATGGACTGCCCATGCGAAAACCCCGGCGAAACGCCGGGGTCCGTCTTTGTCGCCGATGCCGAGAAGTTCGGTCGTCAGACAGAATAGTACATGTCGTACTCGACCGGATGCGGGGTCATTTCGAAGCGCATCACCTCGGCCATCTTGAGCTCGATATACGCATCGATCTGATCGTCGTCGAAGACGCCGCCGGCCTTCAGGAATCCGCGATCCTTGTCGAGGTTCTGCAACGCCTCGCGCAGCGAGCCGCAGACGGTCGGGATCTTCTTCAGCTCCTTCGGCGGCAGGTCGTAGAGGTCCTTGTCCATCGGCTGTCCCGGATGGATCTTGTTCTTGATGCCGTCGAGGCCGGCCATCAGCATGGCGGCGAAGCCGAGATAGGGGTTCGCGCCCGGATCGGGGAAGCGGACCTCGACGCGCTTCGACTTCGGCGAGGAGCCGAACGGAATGCGGCAGGAAGCCGAGCGGTTGCGCGCCGAATAGGCGAGCAGCACCGGCGCTTCATAGCCCGGCACCAGACGCTTGTAGGAGTTGGTGAGCGGGTTGGTGAAGGCGTTGATCGCCTTGGCGTGCTTGATGATGCCGCCGATATAATAGAGGCAGGTTTCGGAGAGGCCCGCATATTCGTTGCCGGCGAAGGTCGGCTTGCCGCCCTTCCAGATCGACTGGTGCACATGCATGCCCGAGCCGTTGTCGCCGAACACCGGCTTCGGCATGAAGGTGGCCGTCTTGCCGTAGGCATTGGCGACCTGGTGCACGACATACTTGTAGATCAGCATCTTGTCGGCGTTGCGCACCAGCGTGTCGAACTTGATGCCGAGCTCATGCTGGGCGGCGGCGACTTCGTGGTGGTGCTTCTCGACCCGTACGCCCATCTCGGCCAGCACGGTCAGCATTTCGGAGCGCATGTCCTGGGCGGAATCGATCGGCGGCACAGGGAAGTAGCCGCCCTTGATGCGCGGACGGTGGCCGAGATTGCCGGTCTCGTAGTCGGTATCGTCATTGGACGGCAGTTCGGTGGAGTCCAGGCGGAATCCCGTGTTGTAGGGGTCTGCCTTGTACTTCACGTCGTCGAAGACGAAGAACTCGGCTTCGGGGCCGACATAGATGGTGTCGCCGATGCCTTCCGACTTCATATAGGCTTCGGCCTTCTTGGCGGTGCCGCGCGGATCGCGGTTGTAGGCCTCGCCCGAGATCGGATCGAGGATGTCGCACAGGATGACCATGGTCGACTGCGCGAAGAACGGATCCATGTGGACGGTATCCGTGTCGGGCATCAGCACCATGTCGGACTCGTTGATTGCCTTCCAGCCGGCGATCGAGGAGCCGTCGAACATGACGCCATCGGCGAACATGTCTTCTTCGACCTCGACGACATCCATCGTCACATGCTGCAGCTTGCCGCGTGGATCGGTGAAGCGCAGGTCGACGAATTTCACATCATTGTCCTTGATCTGCTTCATGATGTCTTTGGCTGTCGTCATGTCATGTATCCCTGTGTGATGACGTGTTTTTGATGATGACGTTGCAGAAAGATGGAGGGCGTCAGATGGCGTCGATACCGGTCTCGCCGGTACGGATGCGCACGACTTCCTCTATGTTGGAAACGAAGATTTTTCCATCGCCGATACGGCCCGTTTGCGC
>NZ_RZSB01000260.1:0-7421 GCF_004023285.1 Mesorhizobium sp. M2A.F.Ca.ET.067.02.1.1 | reverse complement strand
TGGTCGATGAAGGGCTCGGCCCGATCCTCACCTGGAAGTCGGCCTCCGATGATGCCGAACGGCGCGTGGCGGATCTGTTCGCCACCGCGATGCCGCGCATCGAAGCCTTCGAGGCGACGTTCAAGGCGGCGCTGAAGCTGTCCCTCGACCAATGGGCGCGGCGCCAGGCCGGCACGCTCGGATCGGAGCCCGCTTTCACGCGCGGCCATCGCGTTGACCTGCTGAAGGATGCGATCGCGCCGCTCAAAGGCCGCTTGAAGCCGCGTCAGTTCCGGCGCCTGGCGCAGGCGCTGTCGCTGGTGTTCGGCGTCGAAGTGGTCACGGTGCTGAAGGACATCTGGGGACTGGACAGCGCCGAGATGATGTCCGTGGCGCAATGGGCGGCGGGCGCGCTGGTGCGGGCGGCAATGGCGGAATCAGGGCCGAAATGAGCAGTAAAGTCGGCGCCGCCGAAGGCATCAGCCGTCTAAATCTGGTTCGACCAGATTGTAGGATCAGGTGTGAATGCTAAGTGTCGTAGGCAGCTCGTGACAAGGGTCTTGCATATCAAGGAGTAGGAAAAACAAGGGAAAACAGCCAGATATCGCAAGGATCGGTTCATTCGGCTGCTTTCCGTCACTCAAGAAAGCGCTTGACGCCAAGCTGAAATTGGTAATACCAGATTATAGTCAAATAAAGCGGATCAAAAGTGACGGCCGCGTTCCATTTCCGGCAGGGTGAGGAGGCCCGGAACCGGCGAGGGTGCCGTCACAGGAGGAACTACCGCAGCCGGCTTCGCTGCCGGTTCGTATGACACGGTAGAATGCGCACAAGGGAGGAAAACTATGCGCAAGATAGTGACCAGCGTGCTTGCTGGTGTCGGACTGGCGCTTGCCTGCGGGACGTCTGTCCACGCGCAGGAAAAATCGCTCACCATCTTTTGGGCGGAATGGGATCCGGCCAACTACCTGCAGGAACTCGGCAACGAGTATGAGAAGGAAACCGGCGTCAAGATCACGGTCGAGACCACGCCGTGGTCCGACTTCCAGACCAAGGCCTTCACCGAATTCAACGCCCATGGCGACGCTTACGATCTGGTGGTGGGCGACTCGCAGTGGCTCGGCGCGGGTTCGACCGGCGGTCACTATGTCGACCTCAGCGACTTCTTCAACAAGCATAAGCTCAACGACGTGATGGCGCCGGCGACGGTCAAGTACTACGCCGAATATCCCGGCAACAGCGGCAAGTATTGGGCAATCCCGCTCGAGGGCGACGCCGTCGGCTGGTCCTACCGCAAGGACTGGTTCGAGGACCCGAAGGAGAAGGAAGCCTTCAAGGCCAAGTATGGCTACGACCTCGACGTGCCAAAGGATTTCAAGGCGCTGCGCGACATCGCCGAATTCTTCTACCGGCCGGACCAGAAGAAATACGGTATCGCCATCTACACCGACAATTCTTATGACGCGATGGCGATGGGCTTCGAGAATGCGCTGTTCTCCTATGGCGGCGAACTCGGCGACTACACGACCTACAAGGTCGATGGTATCGTCAACTCCGACAAGGCGGTCGCGGCACTGGATGCCTACAAGGAATTGTACAAGTTCACGCCTCCGGGCTGGGCCAAGTCCTTCTTCGTCGAGGACAACCAGGCGATCACGGAGAACCTGGCGGCGATGAGCATGAACTACTTCGCCTTCTTCCCCTCGCTGATCAACGAGGCCTCGAACCCGAACGCCAAGAACACCGGGTTCTTCGCCAATCCTCCAGGCCCCAATGGCGACCAGTTCGCGGCGCTTGGCGGCCAGGGCATCTCGATCGTCTCCTATTCGCAGAAGCAGGACGAGGCGATGAAGTTCCTGGAGTGGTTCATCAAGGATGAGACCCAGAAGAAATGGGCGGCGCTCGGCGGCTATACCTGCAGCGCCGCGGTACTGAAGTCGGCCGAATTCCAGAACGCCACGCCCTATAACAAGGCCTTCTACGAGACCATGTTCAAGGTGAAGGATTTCTGGGCGGTGCCGGAATATGCCGAACTGCTGCAGCAGCTCAACCAGCGCGTCTATCCCTACATGATCGGCGGTCAGGGCACCGCCAAGGAAACGCTGGACGCACTTGCCGCCGACTGGAACGCGACCTTCAAGAAATACGGCCGCGTGAAGTAATCGACATGCCTCGCGGAGGAGGCTTCAAGGGCCTCCTCCGTCTGTTTTTCAAGCATCCGGAGCAGGGTTTTGGCGACCACGATGATCACCACGCTCGACAGGTCCTCGCGGGCCGCGGCGCGCGGCCTCAGCGACATTTCGATCCGCAATCTATTCATCATCCCAACGATCCTGTTCCTGATCGTCTTCAACATCTTCCCGCTGATCTATTCGCTGGGCTACTCGTTCACGGACTTCCGGGCCTCGACCAATGCGCCGGCTAATTTCGTCGGATTGCAAAATTACCGCGACCTGCTCAACGATCCCTATGTCTGGTCGAACTTCGCCATCACGGCGAAATACGTCATCATCTCGGTCGCCGGACAGCTCTTCGTCGGCTTCGGCGTGGCGATGCTGCTCAACCGCGACATACCGATGAAGGGACTGCTGACGACGCTGCTGCTTCTGCCAATGATGCTTTCCATGGCGGTGGTGGGCCTGTTCTGGAAGCTGCTCTACGATCCGTCCTTCGGTATCATCAATTATGCGCTGGGACTCGGCACTTTCGAGTGGCTGGCCGATCCCAAGATGGCGCTCTACGCGGTCGCGCTCACCGACATCTGGATGTGGTCGCCCTTCGTCATGCTCTTGTCGCTTGCCGGCCTCTCGGCGGTGCCGAAGCATCTTTACGAGGCCGCCGCGATCGACCGGGCCGGGTCTTTCTACACCTTCTTCCGCATCACGCTGCCGCTGGTCGCGCCGATCCTGATGATCGCGGTCATCTTCCGCACCATGGAAGCCTTCAAGACCTTTGATCTCGCCTACATCCTGACCAGCCAGCCGACGGCGGAGCTGATCTCGATCAGGCTCTACAAGATGGCCTTCCAGGAATGGCAGACCGGGCGTTCCTGCGCCATGGCCTACATCGTGCTCATCATGGTGCTGGCGATCACCAATATCTACGTCAAGTATCTCAACAAGGTGAAGGAGCGCTAAGATGGCTGCCGTCCGCACTTCTTCCGAGGTCGCCTTCAACCGCATCGCCATCGTTGGTGTGCTGGTGGTGACGATCATCTTCCTGGCGCCGATCTATTGGATCGCCTCGACGGCCTTCAAGCCGCGCAACCTCGCCACGACGATCCCGCCGACGATCGTGTTCCAGCCGGAGATTTCGCCCTTCGTGAAGCTGTTCACCAAGCGCTCGCAGCTGCGCAGCCCGCCGACGCCTGAAGAATACGCGGCCGCCCCATGGTGGGAACGCGTCGTCTTCGACGGCGGCGAGAAGATCGTGCGCGACGGCAAGGGCGCCGTGCAGTGGTCGGGCTATCCGAACCGGTTCATGAATTCGCTGATCGTGGCGATCACCTCGACCGTGCTTGCCGTCGGCATGGGCACGTTCACCGCCTACGGTTTCTCGCGCTTCAGGGTGAAGGGCGAGGCGGACCTGCTCTTCTTCATCCTGTCGACGCGCATGCTGCCGCCGGTGGTGGTCGCGATTCCCATGTTCCTGATGTACCGGGCGGTGGGGCTGAACGATTCCCATCTCGGCCTGATCATCCTCTATACCGCTTTCAACCTGTCCTTCTCGGTCTGGCTGATGAAGGGCTTCATCGACGAGATCCCGAAGGAATATGAGGAGGCGGCGCTCGTCGACGGCTACACGCGCATGGAAGCCTTCTTCAAGATCGTTCTGCCTGAGGCCGCGACCGGCATCGCCGCGACGGCCGTGTTCTGCTTCATCACGGCGTGGAACGAATATGCCTTCGCGCTGATCATGACCAACCGCCGCGCCCAGACCGCGCCGCCCTTCATCCCGAGCCAGGTCGGCGCCGGCCTGCCCGACTGGACCGTGATTGCCGCCGGAACGTTCCTGTTCCTGCTGCCGGTCGCGATCTTCACCTTCCTGCTCCGCAACCATCTGTTGCGCGGCATGTCCTTCGGAGCGATCCGCAAATGAGCTTTCGCGCGATCAACGAGAAATATCTGGAGCCGGGCTCGCAGATCCTGATGGTGCTGGGCATCGTCGCGCTCTGCCAGCCGTGGAACATGCCGCTTCATACCTATGGCGTGACGATCATCCTGATCGGGCTGATCGGCTTCAACGTCACCTCCAAGATTCCGCGCGAGGAGCAGGCCGGCACCGGGCATGGGGCCGACCAGCAGGCGCATAATGCGGGGGCGCAGCATTGACCCAGATCGAGCTTCGCGGCGTCCAGAAATTCTTTGGCGCCGTCCAGGTCATCAAGGACCTGAACCTCAAGATCGACGACAACGAGTTCATCGTGCTGCTCGGGCAGTCCGGCTGCGGCAAGACGACGACGCTTCGCGCCATCGCCGGGCTGGAGACCATCGACCAGGGCGACATATTGATCGACGGCAAGCCGGTGCAGCACCTCAAGGCAGCCGACCGCGACATCGCCATGGTGTTCCAGTCGTTCTCGCTCTATCCGCACATGAATGTCTACGAGAACATCGCCTTCCCGCTGCGCGCGACGCGCAAGAGCAGGAGCGAGATTGACACCGAGGTGCGCTCGGTGGCCAAGACGCTGCAGATCACCGATCTCATCAACAAGAAGCCCTCGGCGCTGTCGGGCGGCGACATGCAGCGCGTGGCCATCGGCCGGGCGCTGGTTCGGCGCCCGAAGGCGATGCTGATGGACGAGCCGATCGGCGCGCTCGATGCCAAGCTGCGTGAGGAAATGCGCGCCGAGATCAAGCGGCTGCATATCAAGCAGGGCTCGACCAGCATCTATGTGACGCATGACCAGATCGAGGCGATGAGCCTCGCCGACCGCATCGTCATCATGCATGAAGGCGTGCTGCAGCAGGTCGGCACACCTGACGAGGTCTATTCGCATCCGGCCAACCTCTTCGTCGCGCAGTTCGTCGGCAGCCCCGTGATGAACGTCGCCGAAGCAAAGGTCTCCGAGAATGCCTCGGCTGTGTCGGTCACGGTCGGAGATGCGGCGGCCGGCTTCGAGTTTCCACGCGCGCTGCTTTCCCAGCTCAACGGCCATGCCGGCGACCAGTTCACCTTGGGCGTCCGGCCGGAAGGCGTGCTGGTGCGCCGCGAGGCGGCGGAGGGCTTCCTGCCGGTCGAAACGCAAATCGTCGAGCCGCTCGGCTCCTTCGATATCGTCGACCTAAAGGTCGGCTCCAGCATGCTGCGCGCCCGCACCAAAAGCGGTTTCGTCAGCGGTGCCGGCGAGAAGGTCTATGTGCGGATCGATCCTTCGCAGACGCATTTCTTCGACGCGGCGAGCGGCAAGGCGCTCGGAGTGAGACTGTAATGGCCCATATCCAGCTTAAGAACATCTCCAAGACATTCGGCAACCACACCGCGCTGTCCAATCTCAATCTCGACATCGCCGACGGCGAATTCTTCGTGCTGCTCGGCGAGACCGGGGCTGGCAAGACGACGACGCTCAGGATGGTCGCCGGTCTTGAAAAGCCGACCGAGGGCCAGGTCTTCATCGACGGCGTCGACGTCGCCGACTGGGGCGCGGCCGAACGCGACATCGCGCTGGTGCTGCAGCAATATTCGCTCTATCCGCGCTACACGGTGCGGCAGAACCTCGAATTCCCGCTGAAGCCGAAGATCCGCCGGCTGCCGGATGCCGAGATCAAGGACCGCGTCGCGCGCGCCGCCCGCACGCTTCGTATCGAACATCTGCTCGACCGCAAGACCGACCGGCTTTCCGGCGGCGAGATGCAGCGCGTCTCGATCGGCCGTGCCATCGTGCGCAAGCCGCGCGTGTTCCTGATGGACGAGCCGCTGTCGGCGCTCGACGCCAAGCTGCGCGAGGCGCTGCGCACGGAGCTGAAGAACCTGCAGATGCAGCTTGGCGCAACGTTCCTGTTCGTCACGCATGACCAGATCGAGGCCATGTCGATGGGCGACAAGGTCGGCGTGCTCAATCACGGCCGCATCGTCCAGGCCGGCACGCCGCATGAGATCTACAACAATCCGCGCGACACCTATGTCGCGAGCTTCGTCGGCTCTCCGCCGATGAACCTCATCGACGGCAAGCTGGTCAACGACCGCGCGGTGATGGCGCCGGTGAATTTCGAGCTGCCGCTTTCAACTGGGGCAAAGAGTTTTGGCGGGGGCAGGACGAGCGGCGCGACCGACGGTCGGCCGCTCGTCTTCGGCATTCGTCCGGAGGATGTCCATCTGGAGAGCGGCGCACCGGTCGAGGCGCGCGTCCACGATGTCGAGAACCATGGCGTGGAAAAGATCCTGACGCTCAGGGTCGGCGACACGATGCTGCGCGCCACCGTCCCGGCCAGGACCGATATCGCGATCGAACAGGCCGTGCGCTTTGCCTGGAACCCCGACAAGGTGGTGCTGTTCGACAAGGGCAGTGGCGTCAGCCTGCGGCATGCGGGATAGCGGCTTCGCCTGCCGCCTTATCGCACCGCGCCCGACCAGGCCGAGAGCCGGCGGGCAGCCTGGCTGACGGGTCAACCGCCTCTGACCATCTCGACCATCATAGGACGACCGAAGCCACCGGCCTCCTTGGCGAAAACGGCAAGGCCGGTCCATATCCGAAGCGCATCACAATATCCGGCCTGCGGGTCTCGCCGACAATCCCCGCCAGGTCGGCGCGCAGGCGGGCGACCTCGACAGGCTGGTTGATGAAGGCGAGCTTAAGTCCCAAGCTCGTCGCGGCCAAAGCGAAGCGCTGGCACGCCTGACCGACCCTGACCCAGTGGTCGTGGTCCGGCCGCTCGGCAAAGAAGATCGCCACCCCTGCCGATGAGTCGATCTGACGGGCGTATTTCTCATTCTCCTGGGCGGCGCTGAACAACCGGTCCAAGGCGATCCGGCCAAGGCCGCTCGGCAGCACCGGGCTGCCGCTCGCGGCTGAGAAGAGCCCATCGCCTCGAGCCATTGCGCTGCGCGGGTTGAAGCGGATCCACTGCTTCAGCTCATGCATGAATGCGGGGTCATTCATCTGGTCTTCATTGCCGGCGAGGACGAGATCCCGCACCTGCTTCATCCGCCCCTGATCGGTGACAAGCGCCAGGCTCACACCCGGTATCGCGGCTGCGCGCTCAAGCTCGACGAGATCCGCGGCAGGGGTGGCGCGGCCATCATATTCGGCACGCGTCGATTGGCGTTTCGGAATGGCGTTGGCCAACGGGTCCGCTTTCGCCTCGCCCATGAGGTAGTCGTAACGGATTCCGTTGCCGTCGGCCGTAAGCGAAGCCTCGCCGGTTCGGCCAGTCGCCGCCGCGGCGAGCATGAGATTGGCCGCGGCGCATCCCAGGCTGACATAGAGATGATGATCGTCAGGG
>NZ_RZSB01000025.1:0-23094 GCF_004023285.1 Mesorhizobium sp. M2A.F.Ca.ET.067.02.1.1 | reverse complement strand
TCTACACGCGCGACAACGCCCGCGACTACGACGCTTGAGAGAAGGAAGAGGGGCTCGCCGGCTGGGGCTATCGCGACGTGCTGCCCTATTTCAAGCGCGCCGAGAACAACCAGCGCTTCGCCAACGATTTCCATGGCGACCAGGGTCCGCTCGGCGTCTCCAATCCGATCTCGCCGCTGCCGATCTGCGAGGCCTATTTCCGCGCCGGACAGGAAATGGGCATACCCTTCAACCCGGACTTCAATGGCGCTGCCCAAGAAGGCGTCGGCTACTACCAGCTGACCCAAAAGAACGCGCGGCGCTCATCGGCCTCCGTCGCCTATCTGAAGCCGATCGGCGCCCGCAAGAACCTGACGGTCAGGACGGACGTTCTCGTCACCCGCGTCGTTGTCGAGAAAGGCCGCGCTATCGGCGTCGAGGTCGTCGACAGGCCAGGTGGCGAAAAGACCATCATGCGCGCCGAACGCGAGGTGATCGTCTCGTCGGGCGCGATCGGTTCGCCCAAGCTCCTCATGCAATCGGGCATCGGCCCGGCCGATCATCTGAAATCGGTCGGCGTCACGCCGGTGCATAACCTGCCCGGCGTCGGCTCCAACATGCAGGACCATCTCGATCTCTTCGTCATTGCCGAATGCACCGGCGACCACACCTATGACAATTATGCGAAGCTGCACCGCACCCTATGGGCCGGGCTGCAGTACCTCTTACTCAAGAAGGGTCCCGTTGCCTCGAGCCTGTTCGAGACCGGCGGCTTCTGGTACGCCGACCCGACGGCCGCCTCGCCCGACATCCAGTTCCATCTCGGTCTCGGCTCCGGCATCGAGGCCGGCGTCGAGAAGCTGAAGAACCCGGGCGTGACGCTGAACTCCGCCTTCCTGCGTCCCCGCTCGCGTGGCACGGTGCGGCTGAAGAGCGCCGACCCGGCCGACCACCCGCTGATCGATCCGAATTACTGGTCCGACCCGTATGACCGCGACATGTCGATCAAGGGCCTCAGGCTGGCGCGCGAGATCATGCGGCAGAAGGCGCTACAGCCCTATGTGTTGCGCGAGGTGCTTCCGGGTCCGAACCTGCAGAGCGACGCCGATCTCTTCGATTATGCCTGCCGCACCTCCAAGACCGATCATCATCCTGTCGGCACCTGCCGCATGGGCCATGACGCGATGGCGGTGGTGACACCCGATCTCAGGCTGCGCGGCATCGAGGGCTTGCGCGTCTGCGACGCCTCGGTGATGCCGCGCGTCCCCTCCTCCAACACCAATGCGCCGACCATCATGGTTGGCGAAAAAGGTGCCGACCTCATCCTTGGCCGCGAGCCGCTGCCGCCGGCCGTGTTCAAGGGCAACCAGGCGGCTTGAGGCATCAACGATGATCCGCCACTGCGTCTTTATCCGCTTTCGCGATGACGTTCCTGAAACCGAACGCGCGGCGATCCATGCCGACCTCGAAGCGCTGCGCGCCGTCATCGACGGCATGGGCAAGGTGCATTTCAGCGCCAATGTCAGTCCCGAGCCTTTCGCGCGCGGTCTAACGCACGGTTTCACCATCGACTTTCGCGATGCCGTCGCCCGTGACGCCTATCTCGTGCACGAGGCGCATCAGCGCGCCGGCGCGCGCCTTGTCGCCGCGCTTGAAGGCGGCACCGAGGGGCTGATGGTCATCGATCTCGAGGTGACGCAAATCTGACCGCTCGCCGGCTTAAAACCGGCAGCTGTCCCGTTCTCTTTTGCCCGCCGTGGAACATATCGCTCCTTTTGGGGACACAAAAGGAGGACCGCCTTGAACCTCACCAGCGAGCGCGGCCAGGTGATGACCGTGTTCGGGTGAATGGCAATCAACCCATTCTCAGCGCGACGACACCGGCGACGATGCCGAGCGCGGCCGTGGCGCGCCAGGCGGTCATCTTCTCGCCCAGCGCCAGCACCGAGATCAGCATGGCGAACAGGATCGAGGTTTCACGCAGCGACGCAACTGACGCGATCGGCGCTTTGGTCATCGCCCACATGACGATCCAGTAGGCCGCGCCGCTGAGCACGCCGGTGAACAGCCCAGCCTTCCAGTCGCGGGCCAGCACCGGAAGCGATTGCGATCCGCGAAAGGCAATGCACAGCACCAGCGCCCACGTCGCATCGCAGACGAACAGCCAGGCGGCGTAGCTCGTCGCGGTCGCCGCCAGCCGCGCGCCGCTGCCGTCGGAAAGCGTGTAGCTGGCGATGAAGATCGATGTGCCAAGCGCGAAGCCGACGGCGCGCAGATTGAGCCTTTCCAGATGCGCGCCGCCGCGAAACGACATGACCAGCGTGCCGATCGACAACAGCACGATGCCGAGGATGGCAAGCGGCGCAGGCACCTCCCCGACCAACACAATGCCGCCCAGCGCCGAGAGCAGCGGCGCGGTGCCGCGCGCCAGCGGATAGGTCTGGGCGAAATCACCGGCCTTGTAAGCGCCGATCAGGAATGTCCGGTAGCCCATGTGGAAGAAGACCGAGGCGAGGATGAATGGCCAGACCTCGGCCTTCGGCACCTCGACGAAGGGCAGCACCACAAGCGCCGCGGCGCCCATGCCGAGAGTCATCAGCGTGATCGACAGGAAGCGGTCGAGATGCACCTTGACCAGCGCGTTCCAGATCGCGTGCATGGCAGCCGCCGACAGCACAGCCAGGAAGACGAACAGCGTCATGCCCGCCTCACCTGCCTGCCAGACTAGAGCCGATGCCCGGCGTTTCCAGGTCGATCTCGACCCGTAGCGGAAAATGGTCGGATGCCACCTCGCCGACATCCGCTGTTATCGAACGGACGCGCCCGGCCAGCATGCCGCCGACGAAGCAATGGTCGAGCCGGCGTTTCGCCAGCCTGCCGTCGATGATCTTTTCATGCGTGTGGAAATCCGGCCCAGGCTCGCTGGCGACGGCGGCGGCATCGACGAAGCCGTCAATATAAGCGGCGCCGGGATGATACGGCATGCTGCCGGTAATACACCGGTATTCGGCGCTGCCTGGCTCCATGTTGAAATCGCCAAGCCAGATCGCCGCCTGGGGGTTTTCGGGCTCCGCCTGGCCGTTCGACCAGTTGCGCTGCGGCTCGTCGTCGGCGCCGCTCCACGGACCGCCATCGGATGGCGCGCGACGATGCTCGGCGTTGAGGTAATCGATCTGCTCCAGCCGCTCCTCGGCCGCAATATGCGCCAGATGCAAGGAAAGCACCCGCACCGGTCCGGCCGGCGTGCGGATCATGCATTCCAGCGCCGCGTTGCGGGTGTTGAGCGGTCTCAGCGTGCGGCGCATCGGCAGCGCATGCAGCCGCGACCAGACGATCGGCAGCTTCGACAGCACCATCGTGCCGAACTGCCGCCGGCGGTTGACGACGCGACCGTCGCGCTTCTCGCTGGCGTCCAGGTCGAAGGCGGGGCCATAGGCCCAGTAATAGCCGGGCAACAGCCTGGACAGGATCTCGGGCTGGTCGTCCTCATTGGTTCGCAGCCAATGCCGCTCGACCTCCTGCAGCGCGATGATGTCGGCGCCGTCCACCAGCCTGGCGGCGCGGGAAAGATCATAGCGCCCGTCGCTGCCGTAGCCATACTGGATGTTGTAGCTGATCAGCTTCATTGATTAACCGGCTCGCTTCTGAGGATCGCAGTAGCCCCTCGCCGTCAGCGTTTCAATGGACCGCGAGGACGAGCGGAATAGTCCAATGCTGCCCGCGAACCACGTTTGCCACACCGTTTCGCTTTCCCACGGAGGCGATCCTTTCTATCTCCCTGTGCTGATGCAATCCCGGGCAGGCGCTGCGGTGAATCGCCACCGCAAACGCCCACGCTTTCGCTGAAATCCGTCAGGTGGTGAGCGGCTGGAAGCTTCCGGCGGGAGCCGCCGCCAGTTCCGACCAGTCGATCTCCTCTTCCAGCCGGTGATAGGCCTCGTCGCCGATCGTGCCGTTGCTGCGCAGCTCCTCCAGCCTGTCACGCTGCCGCTTGATGGCGTAAAGACGCAATCGGTCGTATTCCGTCGCGGCTTGCGCATCGTCCGGATTTTCGGCGATCCGGCGTTGCGCCTCGTATTGTTCACGTACGACCGCGGCAGCGGACGAGGTCTTGCGGCTCAGCACATCAAGCGCCGCCTGCATGATGGCCACCCGCGCCTCGGCCACTTCGCGGTCGATCGAGGTATCCCGCTCGAAGTTGAGCCGGCGCAGCAGCGGCTTCAGGCTCATGCCCTGCAGCACAAGCGTTCCGAGCACGACGGCGAAGGCCGCCAGCACGATCGGGTCGCGGCCGGGAAAGTCGGCGGGCAAGGCGATGGCCACCACCAGCGTCACCAGCCCGCGCATGCCGCACCAGCCGACAAGCACCGCGCCGCGAAACGTCGGCGCATCCCGCTTCTGCCCTTCGCCGTCGAAACGCTTAAACTGCTTTATCACCGCAACGTAGCCCATCACCCATACGAGACGCGCCACGATGACGACGGCCAGCACGGTGGCAGCGAAGAGGAAGGCCTCGCCTTGCCCGTCGCCGGAGAGCCGGCCGACGATTGATCGAGCCTGAAGGCCCATCAGCACGAAAGCTAAGACATTGAGCACGAAGACGGCCGACTCCCAGACCGAATAGGTGCTGACGCGCCGCCTCGCGGACATCCGGCGTGGCGCGGTCCGCGCGATGGTGATCGCATAGACGACGATGGTGATGATGGCGGAGAGACCGAGCTTGTCGGCAATGATCCAGACGGCGAAGGTTCCGGCGAACTGCACCACGGTGCTGCTTGCCGCATCCTCGATGCGCGTCAGCGCGAGCAGCGACACTCGGCCGAACACATAGCCGGCGACGACGCTGCCGACCGTCGCAAGCAGGATGACGGGCACTGCGTCCTTAAGCATGACCGAGCCGATGGCCGCCGAAACCGATATCCGGTAGATCAGCAGCGCGGTGGCATCGTTGAGCAGGCTCTCGCCCTGCAGGATGGCTGTGATGCGGTGCGGCACCCTGAACTGGCCGAGCACGGCACTCGCCGCGACCGCGTCCGGCGGAGCGACGATGGCGCCTAGCGCGATCGCCGCCGCGATCGGAAGGCCGGCCATCTTCCAGCCTACGAAGGCAACCACCACGGTGGTGAACACGACGGCGCCGAGCGCCAGAAGCACCAGCGACAGCCGGTAGCGTTTCAGGTCGCGCAGCGAGGTGTCATAGGCGGCGTCGAGCAGCACCGGCGCGATGAACAGCGCCAGCGCCAGTTCCGGATCGATCTCGATCGTTGGTGCGCCCGGCACGAAGGCCAGCGCAACGCCTGCAAGCGCCAGCAGCGACGGATAGGGTATCTCGAGACGGCGCGACAGCGCCGTCAGCGCGACGGCGATCAGAAGCAGGATGAGGGTGAGCTCGAAGAGGGCCATGGCTCATCGTAACGATGAAACACGAGGCTTGGCAGTACCTTGAGCTAGGATACTGTTGATTTGTCAGGCCAGAAGCGCAGGAGACCGCCATTTGCAGGCCAGCCTCACCTGAATATCGACACAGCCTAGTGCAGAACCAGCATATCGCCCGATGAAAACGAAATGTCCGCCTTGTCGCCGACGACCGGCGGCGGCGTCGTGGAATTGTTGAAGGTGTCGAGCGACACCGTGTTGCCGCCGATGCCGACGCGTACGCGGATGACAGAACCGAGGAAATGCACTTCGGCGATCTCGCCTGACAGGCTGGTGTCATGGCCGGGCTGCCGCCCCAGCGAGATCGCTTCCGGCCGCAGGGCGAGCGACAGCGTGTCGCCGGACTTGGAGCCGTTGAGCTTGCCCTTGAGCGAGACTTCCTGACTGTTGACCTGCACCTTGCCCGAGGCGGCGTCGGTGACCTTGCCCTCCAGCACGTTGAGCGTGCCGACGAAATTGGCGACGAACTTGGTTGCCGGCCGGTTGTAGATCTCGAACGGCGTGCCGACCTGCTCGGCCCTGCCGCCATACATCACCGCGATGCGGTCTGAGATCGACAGCGCCTCTTCCTGGTCATGTGTGACGAAGATGGTGGTGATGCCGAGCTTCTTCTGGATGGAACGGATTTCCTCGCGCAGCGACACACGCACCTTGGCGTCGAGCGCCGACAGCGGCTCGTCGAGCAGCAACAGCTTCGGCTTCGGCGCGATGGCGCGGGCTAATGCGATGCGCTGCTGCTGGCCGCCGGAAAGCTGGTAGGGATAGCGATCGGCCATTTGCGGCAGCTTGATCATGTCGAGCATCTCGGCGACGCGCCTGTCCGCGTCCGATTTCGACATGCCGGCCACCTTCAGGCCGAAGGCGATGTTCTGCGCCACCGTCAGGTTCGGGAACAGCGCATAGGCCTGGAACACCATGCCGACATTGCGCTGGTTGGGCTTCAGCCTTGTGATGTCCTTGCCGCCGACGACGATCTTGCCGGCCGACGGCTCCTCGAAGCCGGCGACCATGCGCAACACCGTCGTCTTGCCGCAGCCCGACGGGCCAAGGAATGAGACGAACTCGCCGGGCGCGACATCTAGATTGAAATCCTCGACCACAGTCGTGGCGCCGAAGGATTTTCGCACATGCTGGATTGAGAGGAACGGCTCGGCCATGGCTTTTTCTTTCAGTGCTTTTCGCTCAATTGGGGCGGTTCGCCGATTTCGGCGCGAAGCGCGACAGTATCTGAATCAGTGACATGCAGCCCCATGTTATTACGAAGGCGATGATTGACAGCGCGGCCGGTTCATAGGCGCGGTTGGCGACCAAATTCTGCAGATAGGGGCCGAAAGCGGGGCGGTTGAGCAGGCTGGCCATCGTGAACTCGCCGATGACGATCGCAAAGGTGAGGAACGCGCCCGACAATACAGCAATCAGCACATTTGGCAGAATGACGCGGGCGATGATCGTGCCCCAGCCGGCCCCCAGGATCTGCGCTGCCTCGGTCAGCGTGCGCACGTCGATGGTGCGAAGACCGGTGTCGACGGCCCGGTACATGTAGGGCAACGCGAGCGCCGCGTAGCCAATCACCAGCAACGCGTTCGCTCCCAAATTAGACCCCAGGAACGGCAGCGGTGAATTCGAGCCGTACATCCGGATATAGCCGAAGACGATGACGATCGCCGGGATCACCAGCGGCAGCAGCGTGATGAATTCGACGATCGGCCTGAGCTGCGGCAGGCGCAGGCGGATCCAGTATGCCGTGGGCACCACGATCAGCACACCGAGCAGGATGGTGAAGACGGCAACGATCACCGAGAACATGAAGGTCGCCTGGAACTGGCTGTCGCCCAGCACGACCTTGTAGGCGTCGAACGAGTAGACGCCGCGCCGCATGCGCAGCGAGAACTCGATCGTCGCGATCAGCGGGATGAAGAAGTAGGCCGCGCCCAAAAGGAAGACGAACCAGGCCCAGAACCTGCCGGATTTCATTTCAGCCACCTCTCCGAGCGCGTCCGGAACCAGATGTAGAAGATGTTGGCAAGCCCGGTGATGAAGATCATGCCGAAGGCGATCGCATAGCCGAGATGGGCGTTATGCAGCACGTCGCCGCGGATCTGCGCATAGAGCAGGATCGGAACGATGTTCAGCGACGAGCCGGTCAGCGCGTAGGCGGTCGCGATCGCTCCGAAGGCGTTGGCGAAGAGCAGGATGACAGTGCCGAGGAAGCTTGGCCAGAGCACCGGAATGACCACCATGCGCCAATATTGCGCCTGGGTGGCGCCGAGCGTCGCGGCGGCCTCGCCCCATTCGCGTTTCAAGCCGTCGACGGCCGGCACAATGATGACCACCATCAATGGGATCTGGAAATAGACATATGTGATCGTCAATCCCCAGAATGACAGCAGGTTGAAGCCATGCGCGTAGAGGTTCAGGCCAACCAGCGTGTTGAGCAGGACGGTGACGAGACCGAGCCGCCCGAGCGTCGCGATGAAAGCGAAGGCGAGCGGCACGCCGGCGAAATTGGATGCGACGCCGGAGAAGGTGAGCGTCGCCGAACGTATCCAGTTGGGCAGCCCGCCGCGCACGATGGCGATGGCGATGGCGAGGCCCGCGAAGGCGCCGATCAGCGATGACGCCAGGCTAACCTTTATCGAGATCCAGTAGGCGGCAACGATGTTGGCCGAAAAGAGAGCGACGATGTTGGCGAAGGTGAATTCGCCCGCCTCGTTCTCGAAGGCGCCCAGCATCAGGTAGAGCGTGGGCAGGATCAGGAACATCACGGCGAAGACGAAGAAAGGCGTGACGCCAAGCCACTGCGTCGGCAGCCGCAGGCTTCGCGCCTCGGCTGGCGGCGCGGTGTTTCCCGCAATTGCCTTGTTGGATAGCGAGAGATCGGTCATGCGCCGGTTACCGTGCTGGAACGAGGCCGGGCGACCAGAGCCGCCCGGCCCGTATCACGCTGTTACTTCACATTGGCGCCGACGATGGCGTCCCAGTTCTTGGTGATGGTTTCCTTGGCCTTGCCCTGCTCATCGAGCGTCGGGAACACGGCGGAAGCATAGGATTCCGCCGGCGGCAGCTTGGCCAGCACGTCCGCCGGGATCTTGTCGTTCTTGGCGAGATCGTTGAAGCGGATTGGGTGGCAATAGCCCTTCAGCCAGCCGATCTGGCCTTCATCGGAATAGAGGTACTCCATCCACAGCTTGGCGGCGTTCGGATGCGGCGCGAAGGCGCTGATTGCCTGCACGTAGACGCCGGCGACGACGCCCGTCTTCGGCACGATGACGTCGACGGGCGGGTTGCCCTTCAGCGTGTCGCGGCCCGAAAGCGCGTTGTAGTCCCAAGTGACGAGGATCGGCGTCTGGCCCTGGGCGAGCGTCGCGGTCTTGCCGATGACCGGCACGAAATTGCCGGCTGCGTTGAGCTTCTTGAAGTAGTCCAGGCCGGCGGTGCCTGCGGCTTCGCCAGCGGCGGCGCCACCGGAAAGGCCGGCGGCGTAGACCGCCTGGATGGCCTGGTTCGAAGCGCGCGGATCACCGGCGAGCGCGACCGAGTTAGCAAATTCCGGCTTCAGGAGATCAGCCCAATCGGCCGGCGATTCCTTGACCAGATCCTTGTTCACCTCGAAGGAGAGCACGCCGTAATAGTCGCCGTACCAGGCGCCGTCGGCATCCTTGGCGCTGTCCGGGATCGAATCCCAAGTCGACACCTTGTAGGGCAAAAGCAGGCCGTCTTTCTTGGCGGTCGGACCGAAGGACAGGCCGACGTCGATGACGTCAGGCGCCTGCGGGCCCTTGTTGTCCTTGTTGGCCTTGATCGCCTCGACCTCATCGCCGGAGCCGGCGTCGGGGTTGAGCTCGTTGATGGTGATTTCCGGATACTTGGCCTTGAATGCGTCGATCACTGCCCCGTAGCCGCACCAGTCATGCGGGAGCGCAATCGTGGTGAGCTGGCCTTCCGCCTTCGCGGCCTTGACGAGATCGTCCAGCGAATCTGCGGACGAAATCATCGTCGACGCAAAGAGCGCCGCGGCCGAGAGGGAAAGCACTTTCCCCGTGAACTTGAACATGTGTTCTCTCCGTTGAACTGGCGCGCTAAGCGCCTGCGATGCGGGTATCGTTTTCGTGTGACAGCCAGATGAAGGCTTTTTGAAACCGGAGCCCCACAGCGAAAAAAGTTAACTCTTTTTAACGGACTGTAGCAATTAGCCCGCGCTTAATTTTCCGGCTAATGGTTAGCTGCCTTGATTTTGCCCCTCCTCCCTTTTTCTCGAGTGTTCCCTTATTCAACTCCTCGGCATCGAGGCCGGCTTCTCAGACGGAGCCGGCGATGGCATTTTCGAGCAGCGTCAGCGCTGCTTTCTTGGTGAGCTTCACGGGGTTGCCGCCGGCGGTCGGGTCGACCACCGCCATATCGGCGATCAGGGTCTTGCGCTTCTTGTCCATGTCGAGCCCCTTGATCAGGCCGGGCAGCGCGTGCGGCACCTTGAGCTCCTTGCGCAGCTTGATGATGGCCCTGGCAAAGCCGTCGAAGCCGCCCTTGATGCCGCAATAGGCGGCGAGCCGTGCGATGCGCTCCTCGATCGCCTCGCGGTTGAAGGCCAGCACATAGGGCATGAACACCGCGTTGGTCATGCCGTGATGGGTGTCGTAGAGAGCGCCGATCGGATGCGACAGCGAATGGATGGCCCCCAACCCCTTCTGGAAAGCGGTGGCGCCCATGGCCGCCGCGCTCATCATATGGGCGCGCGCGACCAGATCCTTGCCGTTGGCGAAAGCCTTCGGCAGGTTCTCGAACACTAGCCTTATGCCTTCCACGGCGATGCCGTCGGCCATCGGATGATAGCCCGGCGCGCAATAGGCCTCCAGGCAGTGCGCCAGCGCGTCCATGCCGGTGCCGGCGGTGATGAAGGGCGGCATGCCGACCGACAGTTCCGGATCGGCAATGACGATCGCCGGCAGAAGCTTCGGATGGAAGATGACCTTCTTGGTATGGGTCTCCTCATTGGTAATGACGCCGGCGCGGCCAACCTCGGACCCCGTGCCCGCCGTGGTCGGCACCGCGATGATCGGCGCAATCAAGTCCGAATTGGCCCGGGTCCACCAGTCGCCGATATCCTCGAAATCCCAAACGGGCCGTGTCTGCCCGGCCTGGAAGGCGATGAGCTTGCCGAGGTCGAGCGCGGAGCCGCCGCCGAAGGCGATGACGCCGTCATGCTTGCCCTTCTTGAACACCGCGATGCCGGCGGTGAGATTGGACTCCACCGGGTTGGGCCTCACCTCCGAGAAGACGCCGTATGGGATCTTGGCATCGTCGAGGATCTTCAGCGTCGAGGCGACGACGGGCAGTTTCGCAAGGCCCGGATCGGTGACGAAGAGCGGCCGCTTGATGCCCGTCGCATTGAGCACATCAGGCAATTCCTTGATGCGCCCGGCGCCAAAGCGGACGGTGGTGGGGTAGTTCCATTTGGAGATCAGCTTGGACATTTTTGTCTTTCGAAAGGTCAGATCGTTTCGCGCAGGTGATAGGATTTCGGCCGGGTCAGATTGTCGTAACCGATGGCCGAGAGCGCCGCGCCCTTGCCGGTGTCCTTGACGCCGGTCCAGACCAGCGCCGGGTCCAGATAGTCACAGCGGTTCATGAACACGGTGCCGGTCTCGACGCGGTCGCCGATGGCGATCGCGCGCTCGGTGTCGCGTGTCCAGATCGACGCGGTCAGCCCATAGGGGCTGTCGTTCATCAGCGCGATCGCCTCCTCGTCGTTGCGCACCTTCATGATGCCGACGATCGGCCCAAAACTTTCCTCGCGCATGACGCTCATCTGGTGGTCGACTTCTGTCAGCACTTCCGGCGCCAGATAGGGCGAGCCCGCCCTGTCGTTCTCGACCCTCATGTTGATATGTGCGGTCGCGCCTTTGCGCAGCGCCTCGGCCTTCTGCTCGCGGATCAGGTCGGCGAAGCGCGCCTGCGCCATCGGGCCCATCGTGGTCGCCTGTTCCAGCGGATTGCCGACGACATAGTTCTTCGTCTCGGCGACGAAACCTTCGACGAACTCGTCATAGACCTTCTCGTGCACATAGACGCGCTCTATGCCGCAACAGCACTGGCCGGAATTGTAGAAGGCGCCGTCGACAAGATTGGCGACCGCATGGTCCAGCTTGGCGTCGGGCAGCACATAGGCCGGATCCTTGCCGCCGAGTTCGAGGCCGAGCGTCATGAAGGTGCCGGCCGCCGCCTTCTCGATGGCGCGGCCGCCGCCGACCGATCCGGTGAAGTTGACATGGTCGATCTTGCCGGAGCCGAGCAGCTTCTCGGTCTGGGCATGGTTCATGACGAGGTTTTGGAACAGCCCCTTGGGCAGCCCCGCTCTGTCGAAAGCCTGCTGGAAGCGTTCGCCGACGAGCAACGTCTGTGCCGCGTGCTTGAGGATGACGGCGCTGCCGGCCATCAGCGCCGGCACGATGGTGTTGACGGCGGTGAGATAGGGATAGTTCCAAGGCGCGATCACCAGCACGACGCCGAGCGGCACCTTCTTCACATAGCGCCGAAAACCCTCCTTCGGGTTCGAGGCCATGACCGGCTTGAGCGCCTGTTCAGCGATCTCGACCATGTAGTTGGTGCGTTCCTTGACGCCGCCGAACTCGCCGCCGTAGCGCACCGGCCGCCCCATCTGCCAGGCGATCTCAGGCACGATCTCGTCGGTCATGGCGACCAGCGCCTCGAGCATCGCCAGCATGTATTTGCCGCGCTCGACGACCGGCGTCTCGGCCCATTTCTCCTGCGCCGCCCTGGCGCGCTCGACCGCCGCGTTGATCGCGTGGTCGGTCGCGACCGGCCGCTCGGCATAGATCGAGCCGTCGATGGGGGATTTCAGCTTGACCGTTTCGGTCATTTTATAAGTCCTCGCAGTTTTACAACAATCGATATGCGCATGGCCTGCCCTCATCCGCTTGCCGGCACCTTCTCCCGCATAGTGACGGGGAGAAGGGAAGCGTTCCGACGCCCGCTACCCCTCTCCTCGTCCTCACGGGAGAGGTTAAGGGTGATGGGCAGTGCCGACGCTGACGCGGCAGCTTAATACCGCTCGAAGCCCCGATGCAGTTCCCAATCCGTGATGCGGCGGTCGTATTCGAACTGCTCCCAGCGGGCGGTGTGCACATAGTGCTCGATCACCTCCTCGCCGAAGGCCTGCTTCAGCATCTTCGACTTGGCCAGCGTCTCGGTCGCGTCGCGCAGCGTCTTCGGGATCTCGGGAAGTCGCGAGGCCTGGTAGGCATCGCCGACGAAAGGCTTCTGCAGTTCCAGCTTCTCGTCAATGCCGGCGAGGCCCGACGCAATCAGCGCCGCGAAGGCGAGATAAGGATTGAGGTCGGCGCCGCCGATGCGGCATTCCATGCGGATGCCCTTGGTGCCCTCGCCGCAGAGCCGGAAGCCTGCGGTGCGGTTGTCCTCGCTCCACATGATCTTGGTCGGCGCGAAGGTGCCTGCCTGGAAGCGCTTGTAGGAATTGATGTAGGGCGCCAGGAACCAGGTGAACTCCTTGGCGTATTTGAGCTGGCCGGCCGCCCATTGCTGGCCGAGGCTAGACAGCGTCCACTCGGCCTTTTTGTCGAAGAACAGCGGCGTCTTGCCGTCGGCGCTCCACAGCGAATTGTGGATGTGGCTGGAATTGCCTGCGAGCCCGTAATTGTACTTGGCCATGAAGGAGATGGCCTTGCCTTCGGAATCGGCGATTTCCTTGGCGCCGTTCTTCAGGATGACGTGGCGGTCGGCCATGTCGAGCGCTTCGGCATAGCGCACATTGATCTCTTCCTGGCCGGGGCCCCACTCGCCCTTGGAATTCTCGATCGGAATGCCGGCCGCCTCCATCTCGTTGCGAAGCCGGCGCATGACGCCTTCTTCCTTGGTGGTGATGCCGATCTGGTAGTCGCCGATATAGGGCGAGGCGCTGTCGAGCCCCTGCCAGTGCTTCTTGCGGGCCGACTCGTAGGTTTCGCTGAACAGGTAGAATTCGAGCTCGGAGGCGAAATAGCCGATATAGCCGCGCTCCTGCAGGCGCTTGACTTGTTTCTTGAGGATCGCGCGGGGTGAGTGCCCAAGATCCTCATGCGTGTGATGGTCGAGCACGTCGCAAATAACCAGCGCCGTCTTCTCCAGCCACGGAATGCGCCGGAGCGTCGACAGGTCGGGCTTCATGACGAAGTCGCCATAGCCCTTCGACCAGCTCGCCGCCTTGTAGCCCGGTACCGGCTCCATATCGATGTCGCAGGCGAGCAGATAGTTGCAGCCATGCGTCTCGCCATGCGCGGAATCGACGAAATACTGGGCCAGGAAGCGTTTTCCCGAGAGCCGGCCCTGCATATCGACGATGCAGGCCAGCACCGTGTCGATCTCGCCGTTCGAGACCGCCTTCTTCAACTGATCGAACGAGAAATTCCCGGCCATTCCTTTGGCGCTCCAGTGCTGTCGATTTGAAAGGGAAAAAACGAGACCATGGCCGGCATTGCGCCGGCCATGGTCATGAAGCGAAGGTCAGTTGCCGGTCTCGCCGACCGCCTGCTCGGCCGCCTTGATCGCCGCCTGGCGCGCCGCGATCTGCTCACCGATCGGCGGACCCTGGAAGCGGCGGTTCTCGAAGCCGAACCAGAGCACGGCGGTCAAGATGATGAAGCCGATGGTGATGTAGAGCACCTTGTCGTTTGGCGGTTGAACCGCGATGTAGAAGATGATCGCCATGCCGATAATCGACAGAATGCAGAACAGCTTGAAAACGCCACCGCCGAGGTTCCACGGGCCCGGGTTCGGCCACTTCGAAGTTCCGAAAGCCATCATGCCGAGCACGATCGGAATGATGAAGGACAGGAACAGGAAGACCAGCGTCGAATTGACGACGATGGTGTAGATGTTGGTGCCGCCAATCGAGATGAACTGGGCAAGGAAGACATAGATGATCTCGAGGACCGCAGCGGTCCAGATCGCGTTGACCGGCGTGCGCCAGGCTGGGCTGACCTTGGCGAGCCCGGCCGACCCGACCGGCATGCCGCCGTCGCGAGAGAAGGCGAACAACATGCGCGAGGCCGAGGTCACCGTGGCGAGACCGCACAGAAACTGCGCGATCAGGATACCCAGATAGAGCAGCTCCTTCAGCCATACCGGCAGAATCGCGTCCATCGTGGCGAAAAAGACGTTCCAGCCCTGCTTTGCGCCCGCCGCCAGATCCGGGATCGCCAGAACGATGGCGCATAGCATCACCCAGCCAATCAGTGAGGACCAGACCACGGATGAAACAATCGCCCGCGGAACCGAGTGCGCGGCCTTCAGTGTCTCTTCCGATGTGTGTGCCGAAGCATCATATCCCGTGATGGTGTAGACCGGCAAAAGCAGGCAGAGCAGGAAGAGATAGCTCATAGAGTCGGTCTGCGGAAAAACGCCGCCGCCAGCGTCACCTGAATAGTTGGTGAAGGTCCAAAGCCGGGTGACGTCGATCGCCGGGGCAAACACCAGGCAGGCCACGATCAACACCGCAGTTGTGCCGAGAATGATGAAGCCGGAAGCATCGGTCAGCAGGGCTGTCAGCTTGATGCCAAAATGATTGAGCAAAGCCTGCAGCACGGTAATGAAAGCGACGAACCCGACAATTTCCCCCGGCGTTCCGGTCATCCCGAACCAGCTCCCGAATGTTCCGGTGAAGAAGAACGCTGTGCCGATGTTGATGGCGCCTAGCACGGTGATCAGGCCGAGCAGGTTGAGCCAGGCGGTGAGCCAGCCGGTGAACCGGTTGCCGAGGATCGAGGCCCAATGATAGAGACCGCCCGCTGTCGGGAACGCCGAGGCGATCTGCGCCATGGCAAGGGCGAAGAACCCGGAAACGGCGCAGCCGACGATCCAGCCTATGCCCGCGCCGGCGCCGCCGATCGAAGACGTCGCCTGGGCGAAGGAGTTGATGCCGCCTGAAAGAATGCAGATGATCGAGAAGGAGATCGCGAAGTTCGAGAAGCGGCTCATGCTTCGCGACAATTCTTGGGCATAGCCCATTCCGTGGAGGACCTTTAAGTCCTCGTGCTTGTCGTGTTCCGTATAGTCTTGCGCTGACATTTTAGTCCCCTGTTGGTTCTTAACTGGCCGACTGTACTGACTTTCCCATTGCGCGTTGTCGGGAGCCCCTGGCCTCCTCAGGCTCCAGATTCGAGAATATGCCTGTGAGCAGATCCGCCCATTTCCGCTGCCCGGTGTCGCCGGCGATTTCGTCGTTGCGGATTTCGATCATCGCGCAGGCAAGGCCGCGCGTGCGCGCATGCCGCTCCAGCGTGAAGTAGACGCGGTCGGCCGGCGAATAGGGTTCGTTGACGCCGACGGTGACGCCCGAAAGCCGCTGCAACGCCGATATCAGCGGCGCCGCCAACCTGCGGTCGTCATCATGGATGATGCCGATATGCCAGGGCCGGCTCTTGCCCTTGTAGACCGGCGTGAAGGAGTGCACCGAGACCAGCCGCGTCTCCTGTCCACGCGCCAGCCGCCGGTCGACGATCCCGGAGATGGCGTCATGAAACGGGCGCCAGGCAAGGTCGACCCGCGCGGCGCGCTGCTTATCGGACAGGCCGGAATTTCCCGGAATGACTGTCGTCTCGCTGACCGGCGGCACGAGGTCGGGCGCGTCGAGCGGCCGGTTGCAGTCGATGACGAGGCGCGACACACGGGTCTCGACCAAAGTGGCGTCGAGCGCCTCGGCCATGCGGCTGGCGACGGGCAGCGCGCCGGGATCCCAGGCGATGTGGCGGGAAAGGTCTTCAAGGGACAGCCCCAGCGTGCCGAATTCGGCTGGCAGGAAGTTCGAGGCGTGGTCGCAGGTGAAGACGAAGGGGCTCGAGCCGCCAGGGTTGGTCACCCTTACGGTCTCCGACGGTGCAAGGCTGGCGGGCCATGCTTTCTCCATACTGCCGTCCCCTCGGGAGCGCTGTATCTTATGTTACGTATTTTGCCTCATTGCGTCCCGGTGAATGATTTCATACAGTTTGACCGGCTTTGTCAAACGCGAATTCGGGAAAACGGCGGCGACGGGTCAACGGGTGGGGGAAAACCATGATTTCCAGCATTGCCGAACTGATCTCCGACCGCATCGGCGCGATGCCGGCCGGCGAGCGCCGCGCCGCCCAGACGCTGATTGCCAACTATCCTATGACCGGGCTGAAGACCGTCGCCGAATTCTCGGCCGCGGCCGGCGTGTCCTCGCCGACGATCCTGCGTTTCGTCGCCAGGCTGGGTTTCCAGAACTACCCCGAATTCCAGTCGGCGTTGCAGGATGAGCTGGCCGCGCAATTGCAGTCGCCCGCCTCGCGCACGCTCAATCCGGGCTCGGCCGGCGACGCCGTCTCGCCGATGCTGGAGGCGACGCTCGACAATTTGCGCGAGACCTTCCGCCACCTCACCGACAAACAGCTGGCCGACATCGCGGCGCGGCTTGCCGAGCGGCGCGGCAAGACCTTCCTCATCGGCGGCCGCTTCACCGATCCGCTGGCGCGCTACATGGCCGCCCATCTCGCCATCATCCAGCCGGATGTCTATCACCTCGCCGGCCAGGAGAGCATCTGGCGCGACCGCCTGATCGACATGGGCAAGCGCGACGTCCTGGTGATCTTCGACATCCGCCGCTACCAGGAAAGCCTCGTCCGCTTCGCCGAGAAGGCGCATCACCGCGGCGTGCAGATCATCCTCTTTACCGACCAATGGCTGTCGCCGATCGCCCGCTTCGCCCGCCATGTGATCGCCGGACGCACTGCCGTGCCTTCGGCCTGGGATTCGTCCGCCGCTCTGTTCGTCGTCGCCGAAACCCTGATTGGCGCTGTGACGAGGCAATTGGAAGCCGCCGGCGCCAAGCGCATCCGCGATCTGGAGAGCTTGCGCTAGCGCGTCGCGTCTGAACGGCCTCAGTGCTTCAGCTTGTTGTTTCTATGCATGTCGTGGTCCAAAACCGCTGCGCACTTTTGGGCGACATGCATTAGGCCTTCACGAAAGTGCGGCAGGGATCGGGACCGCGTCCGGCGCAGACAGATTAATGGATCGGGTCCCAACATCCAGCCGGCCGGGCAGCGAAGTCCTTGGACTCACCTCAACAACCGCCCCTCGATCGACCAGCGCGCGGCCAGGAAATTCAGCACGGCCGCCACCACGACGCCGATGATCTTGGCCGGCCACACGCCGATGGCTCCTGCCAGCGCCGCGATCGAGAGACTGGAAACGCCCAGCGAGATCAACGCGCCCAGCGACACGAAGCGCAGGAAGGAATGGTGCAGCCGTATGTCCGGGTCCCGCTCGAACGACCAGAAGCGGTTCGCAACGAAGGAAAAGAGAACCGCGACGAACCAGGCGCCGACATTGGCGGCCAAAGCCGGCGCCGTGAGCTTGAGCAGCAGGTAGAATGCGGTGAGGTCGATGCCGGTGTTGACCAGTCCGACAAGAGCGAAGCGGACGATCTTGTTGCCGGTCGAACGCTGCGGCTGGCCGGCATTGCTCATGCGCTACCATCCATGACGCGGGCTCCGGCCTTGTCGAGGATGTCGCCGAAATCCTGCGAGGAAAGAACCGCGTACTCAACCTCGCGCGCGGCCTGCATCGGGTCTCGCGCCCGCAAAATGTCATCGACATGGCCCGGATGGCACATGAACACCCCTTGTTCGGGCAAGGTCTTGATCGCGGCGCGCAGCGTTGAAGCGAACCTCTCCGGCTGCCGCCAGTCATAGATCCCGGAAAGCGGCGTCAAGACGCTAAAGCCGGCTCGGCGCATCGCTCCGTTGAACCCTGCGGCCAGAGCGGCGACCGCCGCGATCTTCGCCGCTGCAGCATCCATGCCCGGAAGTCCCGGCGCCCCTCGCAGCGCCGGTTTGCCCGCGCTTGCCCCGAACCGCGCGAGCAGCCAATTCCGCACCACGGGAAGAAAATGCACATGCTGGTGCCCGTCGATATAGTCGGGCGGGCCGCCCAGCGCTTCGACGAAGCGGTCGTACTGGGCGTCGAGCTCGGCATGAACGTCCGGCTCGTCGATACGCCCCCGCCGCACCGGCAGCGCGAGGGAGGCGAGCCCCGGCAGCCTGCCTTCCGGCGCCAGGCTCGACGAACCGGTCGCGGCGGCCTGATCGGTGAGGGTCAGATGCAGCCCGACGGCAGCCCGACGGCGGAACGGCCTGATGCGCGCCGCCGCCTCTTCCCATTCGGGAAAACCGGTCATGCATCCGGTTCCGGTCAGGCGGCCGCGCTCGATCAGGTCGAGGATCGCGCTCGAGACTCCCGGCGCCAGCCCATAATCGTCGGCGATCAGGCGGATCGACCTGGTCATCTGTCGGGAGCAACCTGCTCGGCGGCATTGCCATGCAGCACGTCGCGCACGATGTAGACGGGCCGGTCCTTGCTTTCACTGAGCGTGACCCAGACATATTCGCCGATCAGGCCGAGCAGCGCCAGGTTGAGGCCGCCCAGCAACACGACGGCGACCATGATGCTTGGATAGCCGGGCACGGCGATGCCATAGAACAGCACCTCGAAGACCACTTTCACGCCATAGGCGAGACCGGCAAATGCCGCCAGCAATCCGATGAGGCTGATGATGCGCAGCGGGATCACGGAAAACGAGGTGAACCCTTCGAGCGAGAACGCGATCAGGTTGAACCGGCTCCATTTCGATGTGCCGCTGGCGCGGCTTTCCGGCGAATAAAGCACCGCCTTCTGGCGAAAGCCCGCCCAGGCGAACAGGCCCTTGTTGAAACGACGCTTGTCGCGCACGCTGGTCAAGGCACGCGCCACCGCGCCGCGCATAACGCGGAAGTCCCCGGCATTCTCCGGGATATCGAAGCGCTGGCTGCTGTTGATCAGCTTGTAGAAAAGCCGAGCCAGCTGGCTGCGCCGCCAACTGCCCTCCCGCCGATCGTTCTGCGCATAAACGACATCGATCTCCGGATCGTCGACCAGCTCGCCGATCATCTTCAGGCTGATGTCCATGGAATGCTGGAGGTCGGAGTCCATGATCAGGACCAGGTCGCCGCGGGAATGGTCGAGCCCGGCGAGCACCGCGGCTTCCTTGCCGAAATTGCGGCTGAGCCGCACGATCTCCCAGGAACCTGACAGGGCCGCCGCGAATGTCTCGGCGCTGCCGTCGTGGCTGCCGTCATCGACGAGGATCTTGCGCACCGTCATGCCGAAGCGCTCCACCACGGCAGCCTCGAGCCTGTCGAGCAGCCCGACGAAGGCAATCGCGGATTCGGCCTCGTTGAAGAACGGCGCGATGACGTCGAGCCTCTCAGCCACGGGCGACGGCTCCCGCGGCTGGCGCCTTCTGTCTGCCTCGCGTCCAGAGCCAGCCGATGAGCACGCAGGCAATTATGCTGACGCTGAGCGGTCGGAACCACAGATGGAAAAGGTCGTGCAGTCGCAGATCGACACTGGTCAGTCCGGTGACGAAGAGGAGCGTTGCCAGGAACCAGCGCACGGCACCGGCTCCCTTTTCCCGCCAAAGCAAGGCGATGGAGAGACCCGCGGGCACTGCCGCCATGGCATAGGTGTTCTGCTCGACACGCGGATTGAAGACGCACATGTAGAATGCCGCGGCGAGGAAGATGGCGAGTCCGCCGAGGTTGGAGTCCAGCCTGCGATCGAACTGGAGCACCAGCCAAAGTGTGAGCAAACCGGCGACGACGCGCACGATCGTCGCCACGGATTCAGGGATCGGCATCCCAAACCGCGTGAACGGCGCCGTGAAGTCGGCCGGAACGAAGGGGCCGGTTGGATCGACCGTCATCGAAGTCAGCAGCCTGAAGAAATCGTGATATTGCGCGTTGATATAGTCCGTCGATGCAAAGCCATAGGGGATGACGAGAACGACAAGGACCGCCAGCACCAGCGCCGGTATCAATCTGGGGCGTAGCGCTCCCGCCAGCAGCAGCATGATGATCGCGGTCGGCTTGGCGATGATCGCAAGTATGGCCCAGAAGAAGCATTCGGCGCGGCGTCCCTCGAGTGCCGACAGCGTCAGAAACCAGCACGCCCCGGTAAGCAGGATCGTCGCCTGGCCATTGCGAAGCGCTGCCAGCGAAACCGGCAGGGCGAGGAAGAGACCGAAAGACAGGAGCCATGTCTGCTCCTCGCCGCCCACCTTGCGGACTTGGCGCATAGCGGCAAAGGTAAGCACCCCGAAGCCCAGCATGTGCCACAAAACATTGCCCAGATACGGCCCGAGCTTCAGCAGCGGAACATAGAGGACGGCGAAGGCGGGAGCATATAGGTACCCCATGGCGACTTCGACCTGATACAGCGGTTCTCCGGCGAGAAAAGCTTCACTGCCGTGTCTATAGATATGGACCACCGAACGCGGATTGGGCGACCACAGCGCCAAGCCAAGCACAATCAGAAACGACCCGACCCACAGCCAAAACCCCAAACGGTCGAAGACCGGCTTGGTCACCATCATAGCCCACCCCGCGTTCCGACCAGGGCGGCATTCCCATCGCCGCTTGGCCTCAGCGCCGGCCAGATATCACATCGAAATGAAATAGAACATCCGAGCGTGACCGTTGCCAGCGCGTGGCAACGGAAGGCGAGACAACGGCGTTTTTCGGCCGCTCCCTTGCCGATCACAGCTTTGTGTTCAAATCGGCGCCCGGCAGTTTAGGGCCTGATGAACACCTTTCCGTTGGGCTTGGCGAGCTCGGCCGGCAGCCGTGCCATCGCCTCGCCCAGCGGCACGACCGCCGTGACGTCGGTCGACCAGCGTCCGTCGGAAAAGCGCTTCTGCGCCTCCAGCACCGCCGGACCCAGCCTGTCGCGGAACTGGCGCATCCATTCGGCCAGCCAGAAGCCCTCGACGCGTTTGTGCTGGAAGATCAGTTGCCCCGGCTCGCGGATAACCGTCGGCTCGGCGTCGAGCCGGCCATAGATGATCCAACGCGCGCGTTTCGGCATGGCATTGAAGATAGTCGAAGCCAGCGGGCCGGTGACCGCGTCGAGGAAGATGCGTGGCTGCTCGGCCTTCATGGTTTCGCGCAGCACGGCCTGGAAATCCGCCGCCTTCTCATTGAGCACATGGGCGGCGCCGAGGTCCTTCAGCAGTTGGATCTGCTCGTCACGGCGCACGGTGACGATCGGCCGGAAACCCGCCTCTTTCGCCAGCCCGATGATCAGCTTGCAGAGCTGGCTGGCGCCTGCGGTCATGACGAAGGCCTTTTCGCCCTCCTCCCTGACGATGTCGAACATGGCCAAGGCGGTCAGCGGATTGACGATCATCGCGGCGCCATCCTCGTCGCGCACCGTGTCGATGAGCGGGATGCAGGACGCGGCCTCGGCAACCGCATACTCCGCCCACGCCCCCCAGTTCGACACGCCAGTGGCGAAGGCGACCCGCTTGCCCGCCAGGCTTTTTGCGTACGGGTCGTCGCCGGTGGCGACGACCATGCCGACGCCCTCGAAACCTGCCGGACGACCCTTCACCCGCGGCTGGCCGTACTGGCCCTTGATGAAGGCAATGTCGGAGGGGTTGATCGAGGCGAGGCTGACCTTGATCAGCGCCTGTGTCGGCCCCGGCTCCGGCACGGCTATGCTGCCAGGCTCAAGGTAAGGCTCCATCGCTTCCAGCGCGGCCGCCGAAGGCGTTCTGGTGTAACCGTCGCCGACAAGCAGCAAGCCTCGCATTTGCGATGGAAGCGTCATGGCTGTCAGACCTTTTCCTGCGTGTATTTTTTCAGTTCCGTGCGCGCCACCTGGCGCCGGTGCACGGCGTCCGGCCCGTCCGCCAGCCGCAGCGTCCGCAGATGCGTCCACGAGCGGGCGAGCGGCGTGTCCTGGCTGATGCCTTGCGCGCCGAACATCTGCACCGCCTCGTCGGTGACCTTCAGCGCGACGCGGGGCGCCACCACCTTGATCTGGCTGATCCAGGGGGCGGCCGCGCGCGCGTCTCCCTGGTCGATCATCCACGCCGCCTTCAGGCACAGGAGCCGCGCCATCTCGATCTCCATGCGGCATTCGGCGATGATGTCGAAATTGGCGCCGAGCTTGGCCAGCGACTGGCCGAAGGCCTCGCGCCGCACCGAGCGCTGGCACAGCATCTCCAGCGCCATCTCGGCCTGGCCGATGGCGCGCATGCAGTGATGGATGCGCCCAGGCCCGAGCCGCCCCTGCGCGATCTCGAAGCCCCTGCCCTCGCCGAGGATCAGGTTCGCTGCCGGCACTCGCACATTCTCGAATCTCAGATGCATATGGCCGTGCGGGGCGTCGTCGTCGCCATAGACCTGCATTGGCCGCAATTTGGTGACGCCCTTGCTGTCGGAAGGCACCAGGATCATCGAATGCCGGCGATGCTGCGGCTCCTCGTCCGATCCGGTCCTGACCATGACGATATAGATGGCGCAGCGCGGATCGCCGGCGCCGGACGCCCACCATTTCTCGCCGTTCAGCACATAATCGCCGCCCTGTCGCTCGCAGCGCATCGAGATGTTGGTCGCGTCCGAGGAGGCAACATCCGGCTCGGTCATCAGATAGGCAGAGCGGATCTTCCCCTCGAGCAGCGGCTCCAGCCAGTCCCGCTTGTGCGCCTCCGAGCCGTAGCGCTCCAGCACCTCCATGTTGCCGGTGTCGGGCGCCGAGCAGTTGAAGGTCTCGGCGCCGAGATGCGCCTTGCCCATCTCCTCCGCCAGATAGGCATATTCGACGGTGGAA
>NZ_RZSB01000259.1:0-7432 GCF_004023285.1 Mesorhizobium sp. M2A.F.Ca.ET.067.02.1.1 | reverse complement strand
CCTTCATCGTCACGCCGAACTTCTATGTCATCAAGCAATACAACAACAGCGATCTCTATGGCCTGTTCATCGGCCATGCCGCCGACCGCATCGCCAAGGGCGACGCCACCTTTGCCGGCGGTTGGGGGCCGGTCGGCGATCTGCACCGCTCCGACATCGCCGCCTTGCAGCGGGCGCTGGAAGCCAAGGGCTACGACGTCGGCAGCGCCGACGGCCTGCCCGGCTTCAAGACGCGCCGCTCGATCGGCGTCTGGCAGGCCAAGAACGGCAAGCCCGCCACCTGCTTTCCAGATGCAGGCTTGGTCGCGCAGTTGAAATAGCGGCGACTTCCAGGGCTCGAACACAGGCAGATTTTTCTCGATCGGCGGCTGCAATTAGCCGGCGCATGGGTCGACGGATCGCCGCCCATTTGGTCCGATATGCCGTCTGGTAAAAATCCATGCGGCCGAGCGGACGGCAACGAATAGGGAGTTGACCAACTGGACAAAAAACACGACGGTAAGCGGGCAAAGCCGTTGCCGGCCTTGCCAAGAACAATACGCCCTGAGCCGGGAACTCAGGTCAACAAGAACAGGGAACGATCATCATGATGCTGGAAAAGTTTGCCGTCCGTAGCTTGCTTGCAGGTGTGGCGATGACCGCGCTGCTCGCGACGCCTGCCTTCGCCGTCACGCCCGCCGACACGCTGGTCGAAGGCTTCGCCATCGACGACATCATCTCGATGGATCCAGGCGAGGCGTTCGAGCTGTCGACCGCCGAAGTCACCGGCAACACCTATGATCTGCTGGTCCGCCTCGATCTCAGCGACACCTCCAAGGTCAAGCCCGACCTCGCCGAGAGCTGGACCGTGTCCGACGACGGCCTGACCTACACCTTCAAGCTCAAGCCCGGCATGAAGTTCGCCTCCGGTAATCCGATCACCGCGGCCGACGTCGCCTATTCCTTCGAGCGCGCCATCAAGCTCGACAAGAGCCCGGCCTTCATCATCAACCAGTTCGGCATCAGCGGCGACAATGTCACCGAAAAGGCCAAGGCGGTCGATGACACGACCTTCCAGTTCGTCGTCGACAAGGGTTACGCGCCAAGCTTCGTGCTCAACTGCCTGTCCGCCACTGTCGCCTCCGTCGTGGACTCGAAGCTGGTCAAGGAGCATGTCGCCGCCGTCACGCCGAGCGCGGACTACAAATGGGATAACGACTTCGGCAACGCCTGGCTGAAGACCGGCTATGCTGGTTCAGGCCAATACAAGTTGCGCGAATGGCGCGCCAACGAAGCCGTCGTTCTGGAGCGCAATGACAATTACAATGGCGAGAAGGCCAAGCTCGCGCGCGTCATCTACCGTAACATGAAGGAAAGCTCGGCGCAGCGCCTGGCGTTGGAGGCGGGCGATATCGACGTCGCCCGCAACCTCGAGCCGAACGATCTCGACGCCATCGCCAAGAATGCTGACCTCACCACCACCAGCGCGCCGAAGGGCACGGTCTATTACATCAGCCTCAACCAGAAGAATCCGAACCTCGCCAAGCCGGAAGTTCGCCAGGCGTTCAGATATCTGGTCGACTATGACGCGCTGAGCACCACCATCCTCAAGGGCATCGGCGAGATCCACCAGTCCTTCCTGCCCAAGGGCGACCTTGGCGCGATCGACGACAACCCGTTCAAGCTCGACGTCGCCGAGGCCAAGGAATTGCTCGCCAAGGCCGGCCTGGCGGATGGTTTCAAGGTGACGATGGACGTTCGCACCGGCCAGCCGACCACCGGGATGGCGGAATCGATCCAGCAGACGCTCGGCCAGGCCGGCATCCAGTTGGAGATCATCCCAGGCGATGGTAAGCAGACGCTTACCAAATATCGCGCCCGCAACCACGACATTTATATCGGCAACTGGGGCCAGGACTATTTCGATCCCAATTCGAACGCGCAGACCTTCGCCTCCAATCCGGACAATTCCGACGCCGCCAAGATCAAGACTTTGGCCTGGCGCAATGCCTGGGACATCCCGGACCTGACCAAGCAGACCGAGGCGGCGCTTCTGGAAAAGGATTCGGCCAAGCGCGCCGACATGTACAAGGATCTGCAGCAGAAGATCCTCGACACCAGCCCCTTCGTCATCATCCACCAGCAGCTGGAAGTGGCGGGGCTGCGCAAGAACCTCAAGGGCTTCGCGCTCGGCCCGAGCTTCGACACCAACTTCGTCGGTCCGGTCTCGAAGGAATAGCGTCCTCGGACGCCCCGTGAGCGTAGCTGAAAACCAGGCGGCGGCAGGGCGCGGCAGCGCCCGCGCCGTCGCCATTCTATCCTCGCTCGGCCGCTTCCTGGTCGTCGCGGTGACGACCTATCTCGGCCTGCTCGCGGTGACCTTCTTCATCGGCCGCGTCATACCGATCGATCCGGTGCTGGCTGTCCTCGGCGATCGCGCGCCGACCGCCGTCGTCGAGCGCACGCGCCGCGAGATGGGGCTCGACCTGCCCTGGATCGAGCAGTTCTACATCTATGTCAAAGCAGCGCTGAGGGGCGACTTCGGCACCTCGGTGCTGACCACCAATCCGGTGATGTCCGATATCCGCCGCGTCTTTCCGGCGACCATCGAGCTGGCGACGCTGGGCACGATCATCGGTGCCGTCATCGGCGTGCCGCTCGGGGTGTTGGCCGCTGTCAAGCGCGGCAGCCTGATCGACCAGATCGCCCGCGTCGTCGGCCTCATCGGCTATTCCGTGCCGATCTTCTGGCTGGGACTGCTCGGCCTGGTGCTGTTCTACGCCAAGCTGCAATGGATCGCTTTCCCTGCGCGGCTCGACGTCATCTATGAATACACCTTCACGCCGATCACCGGCTTCTACCTGCTCGATGCCGCGATCCAGGGGCAGTGGGACGTCTTCCACGACGCCTGGCGTCATATCGTCCTGCCGGCCGCGCTGCTCGGCTATCTGTCGCTCGCCTATATCAGCCGCATGACCCGCTCCTTCATGCTGAACGAGCTGGCGCAGGAATATGTCGTCGCGGCGCGTGCCAAGGGCCTGTCGGAGACGCGCGTCATCTGGGGCCATGCGCTGCGCAATGCCGCCGTGCCCATGGTCACCGTGATCGCGCTTTCCTATGCAAACCTGCTCGAAGGCTCGGTGCTGACCGAGACCGTCTTCTCCTGGCCGGGCATCGGCCTCTACATCACCAATTCGCTGCAGAATGCCGACATGAATGCCGTGCTCGGCGGCACCATCGCCATCGGCTCGGTGTTCATCGCCATCAACCTCCTGTCCGATCTGCTCTACCGGCTGCTCGATCCGAGGACGAAGATCGGATGAGCGCTGAAACCATCCAATCCAGGCGCGAATGGCTGCTCAGCGACCGGCCGGCATCGCGCCTGCAGGCAAGGCTCGGCCGCGCCTATGTGTCCTGGCGGCGTTTTTCCGCCAACCGGCTGGCGCTGGTCGGCATGCTCATCATCATCGCGCTGCTGGTGGTCGCGGCTTTTGCCGATGTGCTGGCGCCCTATTCGCCGACTGTCGGCGATCTGAAGAACGCCCGCCTGCTGGCGCCGAGCGCCGCGCATTGGTTCGGCACCGACGACCTTGGCCGCGACATCTATTCGCGCATCGTCTACGGCGCGCGCTGGACCCTTTATGTGGTCATCCTCGTCGCCATCATCGCCGCGCCCATCGGCCTTTTGGTCGGTACCGTCGCCGGTTACGCCGGCGGCTGGACCGACACGATCCTGATGCGCGTCACCGACATCTTCCTTGCCTTTCCGAAGCTGGTGCTGGCGCTCGCCTTCGTGGCCGCGCTCGGCCCAGGCATCGAGAATGCGGTGCTGGCGATCGCAATCACCTCCTGGCCGCCCTATGCGCGCATCGCCCGCGCCGAAACGCTGACGGTGCGCAACTCCGATTACATCAAGGCGGTGCAACTGATGGGCGCCTCGCCTGTCCGCATCGTGCTGCGCCACATCATGCCGCTCTGCATCTCCTCGCTGATCATCCGGGTGACGCTGGACATGGCGGGCATCATCCTGACCGCCGCCGGCCTCGGCTTCCTCGGCCTCGGCGCGCAGCCGCCGCTGCCCGAATGGGGCGCGATGATTGCGTCCGGCCGCCGCTTCATCCTCGACCAGTGGTGGGTGGCCGCGGCCCCAGGTGCCGCGATCCTTATCGTCAGCCTCGGCTTCAACCTGCTTGGCGACGGCCTGCGCGACGCGCTTGATCCCCGGAGTGGCGACCAATGAGCGGTGACCAATGAGCGACACGCTCCTCGAAGTCGACGATCTGCGCGTCACCTTCCCGACCCGCACCGGTCTCGTGCAAGCGGTGCGCGGCGTTTCCTTCTCGCTCGGCCGCGAGCGTCTGGGCATTGTCGGCGAGAGCGGCTCCGGCAAATCGCAGACCGGCCGCGCCATCATGGGACTTCCCCCGCCGCAGGCCGAGGTTTCGGCCAAGAAGCTCGCCTTTGACGGCATCGACCTGCTCTCGATCTCGCCTCGTCAGCGCCGGTCGCTGCGGGGAAACCGCATCGCCATGATCCTGCAGGATCCGAAATATTCGCTGGATCCGGTGATGACCATCGGCCGTCAGATCGTCGAGACGCTGCGCACGCATGAGAAGGTCTCCAAGGCCGAGGCGCGCGAACGGGCTCTGGCCATGCTGCAGGCGGTGCAGATCCGCGATCCGGCTCGCGTCTTCGATCTTTATCCGCACGAGGTCTCGGGCGGCATGGGCCAGCGCGCCATGATCGCCATGATGCTGGTCACCGGACCCGAACTGATGATCGCCGACGAGCCGACCTCGGCGCTCGACGTCACCGTGCAGCTCGACGTGCTCAAGATCCTCGACAAGCTCGTGGCCGAGCGAGGCATGGGGCTGATCTTCATCTCGCATGATCTGCGCCTGGTCTCATCCTTCTGCGACCGGGTCGTCGTCATGTATGCCGGCAAGGTGGTCGAGCAGATCAAGGCTTCCGAATTGCGCGACGCCCGGCACCCCTACACGCGCGGCCTGCTCAATTGCATGCCCAGGATCGGCTTTGAGCGCCATCCGCTGCCGGTGCTCGACCGCAAGCCGGAGTGGGCGGCATGACGGCCGCCATCGCCGCCCAAGGGCTGGAAGTGGTCTTCGACCGGTTTCGCGCGCTGAAGGGCGTCAACCTCGAGGTGAGGGAAGGCGAATCCTATGGCTTGGTCGGCGAAAGCGGCTCCGGCAAGTCAACGCTGCTAAAGGCGATCACCGGCCTTGCGCCTGTCGCTTTGGGCACCATCACCGTCAACGGCAAGAGGCTCGGCAAAACCCGCGACAAGGCCTTCTACCGCGATGTGCAGATGGTGTTCCAGGATCCCTACGGGTCGCTGCATCCGCGCCAGACGGTCGACCGACTGCTGCAGGAGCCGCTCGCGATCCATGGCATTGCCGATGGCGAGAAGCGCATCGAGCGCGCGCTGGACGAGGTCGGCCTCGGCAAGGGCTTCCGCTTCCGCTATGCGCACCAGCTTTCCGGCGGCCAACGCCAGCGTGTCGCCATCGCGCGTGCGCTGATCCTCGAACCCTCGATCCTTCTGCTCGACGAGCCGACCTCGGCGCTCGACGCCTCTGTTCAGTCCGAAGTGCTGAACCTTCTCGAAGAGGTCCGTCGCCGCCGCAAGCTCACCTTCCTGATGGTCAGCCACGACCTCGCCATCATCACCCATATGTGCGAGCGGCTGATGGTGATGCAGAACGGCGAGGCGGTGGAAACACTAACCGCGAGCCAGCTGATCGGGCATCGGGTCAGCGAAGATTATACGCGCAATCTGCTGAGGGCGAGTGAGGGGTTCGTGCGGACGGCTTGATATGGTCCTGTTGGCTCGTGGCCAATTTAGGAGATTTCGCATGGAGCGATGGGACTTCGAAGACCCACCGAACGTCGCGGTCTTATCCGTTAAGGGCATATTCAGACACGGCGACTGGATCGCGTATGTTGTGCATGAAAATGACGATGACGACGACGATAATGATGAAAGGGGCAGTTGGCAGTTCTACAGCAGCGACACGCGGGATCGGAATGAAAGTGACATGATGCTCGTAGGCTTGCAAGAGGTGGTTGACCGGGACAAAAGCATCCTGGAATTGGCCGATTTGCCAAAGGGTTGGCACGCTTGGCGCAGCTCAAGGTCATCACCGTGGCAGCGCGCCAAGTCGCGTCCTCTCGGCCTTCGCGATGACGAATGGCGGCCTTAGGTTGGGGTGGTCTGCGCCAGATCTCCGGTCTCTGAAACAGCCACGCTTTCCCTATCTTTCGGCTCCTTGACCCTGAACCACGTCACGTAGAGTGCCGGCAGGAACAGCAGCGTGATCGCCGTGCCGGCGATGATGCCGCCCATCATGGCGTAGGCCATCGGTCCCCAGAACACTTCGCGCGCGATCGGGATCAGCGCGAGACTTGCAGCCGCGGCGGTCAGCGCGATCGGCCGCATGCGATGCTCGGTCGCTTCGACCACCGCCGCCCAGCGGTCCTTGCCTTCTTTGACGAGGTCCTCGATCTGCACGATCAGGATGACCGAGTTGCGGATCAGGATGCCGATCAGCGCCAGCACGCCGAGGATGGCGACGAAGCCGAGCGGCGCGCCGCTGGGAACCAGCGCCGCCACCACGCCGATCAGGCCGAGCGGCGCCACCGCCACCACCAGGAACAGGCGCTGGAAGCTCTGCAACTGTACCATCAGGATGGTCGCCATGATGAACAGCATCAACGGCACCACGGCCGCGATCGGGCCCTGGCTCTTGGCGCTTTCCTCGACCGAACCCGCGGTCTCGACCGAATAGCCGGGCGGCAGCTTGGCGATGAAGGCGTCCACCGACGGCTTCAGCTCGTTGACGACGGTCGCCGGCAGCACGTCGCCGACCAGGCCGGCGCGCACCGTGATCGTCGGCGTACGGTTGCGCCGCCAGACCGTCGGCTGTTCGAGGTCGTAGCGGAAGTTGGCGACGGCGGCGAGCGGGATCGACTCGCCGTTGCCGGTCGGCAGCTGCATGTTCTGCAGTGTCTCGATCGAGCCGCGCTCGGCCTCGCGCGACCGCGCCACGACATCGATGAGGTAGGTCGCGTCGCGGACCTGCGTGATGGTAGAGCCGCCCACCGTGCTGTTCAGCGCGCTGGCGATGTCGGAAGAGGTGATGCCGAGCTGGCGCGCCTTGTCCTGCAGCACGTCCACCCTCAGCACGCGCTGCGGCTCGTTCCAGTCGAAGGTGGGGGCGGCGAGCTTCGGATTGGCCGAGATCACGCCGGCAAACTGCTGCGCAAGCTCCCGCACCGTCTGGATATCGGGACCGCCGACGCGGTACTGCACCGGCCTGCCGACCGGCGGGCCGAGCTCCAGCAATTTGACGAAGGCGTCGGTGCCGACGAACTCCTCGCGCAGCAGCTTCTCCAGCGCCGGCTTCACCCGGTTGCGCGCCTCGATGTTCTTGGT
>NZ_RZSB01000258.1:0-7459 GCF_004023285.1 Mesorhizobium sp. M2A.F.Ca.ET.067.02.1.1 | reverse complement strand
TCACCTTGATGATGGCGGCCAGGATGTCCGCCTGGATCTCAAGCGGAAGGCGGGCCGCGGCCGCTTCCTGCTTTTCGTCCCCGGGAAGACCGATGCCGGCGGCGATGATGGCAGCGATGGCATCGCCACCGATCGTCATCAGGCTGCCGACATCGACTTCCTTGCCGTTCATCAGCATGCGAATTTCGGGGAAGCGCGCGATGAGCGAGACGAGCCCGCTCGCCGACACGCCATACACGACCAATGACTTGCCGCCGACAGAAACCTTTTCCGTCAGCGGCGCGATATCGAGCAAACCAACCATGTCTTTTAGGCCTGCGGCGTTACGGTCATCGTGCCGAAGTCGGACGAGCCGTCGGTGTAGGTGATGGCGAGCAGGTCGCCGGTGATCTCGATCTGGCCGAAATCGGCGTCCTCGATCGGCGAGAAGCTGCCGGTCGGGCCGAAGGAGACTGACGGGAACACGCCATGCACCTTCTGGCCCTGGACATTGTCGCCGATGAATTCGAGCGCGCCCTTGATGACGCTCTGGTTCATCAGGCGGATGGTCTTCGAGCCGTCGGTGTTGGCCTCGGGATCGCTGCCCATGAAGAGCAGCTGCAGGTTCTCCGGCGTGATCTCGTCGAGCACGATGCGGATCTGCATGGCCTGGTTGTTGTATTGGGTGAAATCGGTCTTCTTCGAGCCGCCGCGCGTCTTCTTGTGCTCGAGCTTGTCCTGCGACGGCGTGATCTCGCATTGGACGATGTTGCCGAGGTCGCGCTGCGCGCCGCCCTCGGGCGTCCAAAGAGCATAGCCGGTGCCCTGGAAATAGTTATCGGTGCTGGGAGAGTCGGTCATGACCGTTCCTTTCGGTGATGCCCGTCCCGTTCACCAGGGAAGAGAGGGGCGGTTGATACGCTTTTGAGGGAACTCAAACTTGCCGGTTGGGCCGCAGGACATAAGCAAAGGTGAACGCGACGCCGATGCCGCCTTCGACGGAGCGGCCGCGCTCGGCCACCGTTGCCGAGCCAGTGACGCGGATGCCATTGCCCCTGACCGTCAGGTCGAGCAGCGCCTGGTCGGTTGCGACAGCCGCGATCAGCTTGATGCGCAGCGCATTGAGCGCCGTGCCGACATCCTTGGCATTCTTGGCCAGCCGGAACTGCACCTCTGGCGTCATTTCCATAATCTGAGGCGGCGGCTCGGTCGCGCTGCGGCGACCCGGAATGTCACCGACCGCTTGCTCGTCGCCATCGAACAGCACGACGTATTTTTGTGTGTCGGGCAGGCCGCTCTCATTGCGGCGCGCCTCGACCGTGTCGTCGACCGCCTTCGCAAGCTCCAGCAGGCGGGCGAGGATGGCCTCGCGACGATCTTCAAGCGCCATCCGGTTCCTCCAGCAAAAGCAGGATCTCGCCCTGCGCCTCGCCATTCGGCGTTGGCCGGTAGGAGTGCCGGTTCACTGTCCAGCTCTTGCCGTTCAGCGTCAGCGCCGCGCCGTGCAGATCGGCGGCGGAGACGCTCCTATCGGCAAGCTGGGCTGCGCGGACCGCCGCTGCCGGCAGCACCGTGGCGATCGAGGCATGGTCGAGAACCTCGACGCCGGCCGTCTCGTCGATAAGGTCGAGTGCGACAGTCGAGCCGGCCGTGTCGTCGAGAGTCAGCGTCACCGCCTCGCCATAGACGGCGTAGCTCGACTGCTCGAAGAGCAGGAAGTCGAAGTCGACCAGGCCGGGCATCTAGCTCAAAAGCCTCCAGAGCGTGCCGTCGATGAGCTCGCGCTCGTCGAATTGCGAATAGGCCAGCGCGTTGAGCCAGGGCTGGCGGTCGGGATAGAGCGGCTCCTCGACGCGGCCGAGGTCGCAGCGGCCGACGAGCGCGGCGGCGCTGTCCTGGTGGACGAAGATCGGGCAGCCCATGATCGCCGCCTCGACCGCAGCGTTGGAGCCGTGCGCGACCAGGCAGTGCGCGCCCTTCAGGTCCTCGTGCAGTTTCCGGCCGGAGCGCTGCATTTCCTTGTTGCGGATGAGCAGCGGCCGTTCGGTCAGTTCGTTCAGCCGCTTCACGGTCCGGAGCGTCCAGCCTTCGATGCCGTGGAAGCGCTCATAGGTCTCGCTCGGCTCGGCGACGACGATGTGGCGGCCGGTGCGCTGCCAGGGCCAGACATCGACCTTCAGCGCCTTCCAGCGGTCATCCGGCAGCGGGCGAATTGCCTGCAACTGGAAGGATCCGACATGCCAGCGGTAGAAGCCGCCGTCAGCGCCCGTGGGAAGGTCGGTGGCAAACACACGCCTTGCATATCCTCGGTCCCAGTAGATCCAGCGCCGGCCGGTCGCCTTCCAGGCTTCGATCAGCGGCCGGAGCTCCGGCGTGCAGCCAACGATCGGCACGATAGAAGCGGGCAGCGCGGCAAGCGCTACGATATCGCCCTTGATGACCTGCCCGCCGGCGGCCTTGATCGTCGCGCCGATGCGCTCGAACAGCGCCAGCTTGAATTTCTTCAGGTGACCGGGGATGAACAGGGCCACCTTGGCGGGGTCGACCGAACTTCCGATCTCCCCCCTTGCGGGGGAGATGGCCGGCAGGCCAGAGAGGGGGGTCTCGCGCCGACCGTCGCAGCACCCCTCACCAAGCGCGGCCAACGGCTCGCTTGTCGCGAGCCGGGCCTCAGACACGCCAATGCTCCTGCATCCAGTCGAGCCGCGTGTATTGCGACGGGTCGCGCCAGCCCGGGAAGGCGACGATGCGCGCATTCCTGGGCAGCGCCTCACCCTTAGGCCAGCCGCGCTTCTGGAAGGCGTAGACGCCGTCTTCCGGGCCGAAGGATCCGGCGTCGGGCAGCATGTCGGCCAGCCACGCCTGGTCGTCGGGAAACTCGTAAAACGGCACCTTGGCCGCCAGCTCGAGCGAGAATTCATTCCAGACGTCCGGCCGATAGCCGGCCTCCAGCATCCACAGCGAGCCGTTGAACGGGCAGGGATTGGCTGAATTGACGCCCTGCAGGATGGTGAACGGCTCCGGCCGGGCGAACAGATCGTCGAGCGGGCCGGTGATGACCAAGTCGAGATCCATGCAGACGATGCGGTCGCCGGGAAATCCGAGCAGCCGCTGAACGTCAGGATCAAAAAGCGATAGCCTGGCGAAACAACCCTTGACGGCCGTCAGATACTTGGCCGCCGCCGGCAAGGCGTGCAACTCGATCTCGCCATAGCGCCGATGATGCGTGATCTCCGGCTCGCCTTCGACATGATCGGTGAAGCAGACGAACCGACAATCCTGCCGCAGATTGCGGCGGACGCCGCCCTGAAGCTTGGCCACATAGTCGGCGCCGTATTTGTCGCCCCACTTGAAGGTGACGATGGTCAATCCCGCCATAGCACACCAATGCCGTTGTTTTTGCCGGTCGGGCAGAACTTGAACTCCTGATGGCGATGCGCGCCCTTCACGCGCTCCCAGAAGACCGGCACGTCGATGCGCTTGCCTTCCTTCCAGTCCGGCGCGCGGTGCCAGGCGATGTCGTGAAAGGCGACGAGGCGCGCCATCGGGCCGTAGTTCGCGAAATCTTTCTCGACGAAGGGCAGGGTGTGGTTGGCGTCGATGAAGACGGCGTCGAACGGGCCGAGCGCCTGGACCTTGTCGATCACGGCTTGCGCCGTCGAATCGCCCCAGATCACATGCGCGTCAAAACCCTGCAGCTGCAGGCGAGCAATCACCGCCTTCAGCTCGGCCTCGCTCTGCGGCCAGGCAACGGTGCCGGCCGGCATGTCGACCGAAACGATGCGCGAGCCGGCGGGCAGCCGCGCCGCGATCCTCGCGAGCGACCCGCCAAACTTCGAACCGATCTCGATGAAGGAGCGAACGCCCGCGGCCGCGAACAGCTCGGCCAGCGCGTCGATCTCGGCTTCGACCTGCAGCATCGCGTTCATGGCCGGCACCAGATGGCGGCGACGCCGAGTTCGGCGGAGAGGTAGGAGGTGTGGATGCGCTTCAGGCCGACCTCGCCGAGTTCGCGGTCGAGCGCCGCCATCTCCTCCTCGTTCTCGTCCGGCTTGTCGGAGGTGCCGCGCCAGGCGAAATAGCCCTTCGTCGCCTTGCCGAAATACTGCATCAGCGCCGAAAGGTCTTCCGCCGCCATGATCCGCTTCAGCTTGTGATAGGTGGCGATGCAGAGCACGAAATCGTATTTCCGCGCACCGAATGGTTTCAGCGCCGCCGGGCCGCCGGTGAGGTCGATCACCTCGAAGCGGCTGTCGACCTTGCGCAGGTCCGCGAACCACTCGCGCGCCGCCTCGATGCCCTTCTCGTAGATATCGCATCCGTGCACGGTCGTCGCGCCATTGCAGGCGAATTCGAAGCCGATGGCGCCGCGATTGCAGCCGATGTCGAACACCGATTTCCCCTGGGCGCGCAGCACCAGGTCGGTCATGCCGTCCATGCGGAAATCGTGGTAGCCGGCGACGCGGCGCTGCACGCCCTGCGGTGACTTATCCATATTTTCTGCTCGGCTCCGAAAGATGGCTGGCGGCGGCGGCAACGACATGGCCGACGCTGATTGCCTGCATCGCCTTGCGGCAGTGCGGGCAGGGGTTGAGCGAGCCGCAGGCCTCGGCGCCGCCGGTGAGGTTGGTGTGCGTGGCGTAGCCGGTCACCGATGGCGGGATGAAGCCACCGAACAGCACCACGGCCGGGATGCCGACCGCCGCAGCGCCATGGTGCAGGCCGCCTTCGCCGCCGATATAGAGCGCGGCATGCGCCAGCACCGCCAGCGCGTCGCGGAACGAGCGCGTGCCCAGCTGCTCGACGCCTTGCAGCGCCACGGCACTGAGATCGCCACGGAACTGGACGACCCGGAAGCCGGCAGCCTTCAGCCGATCGGCGACCGCCTGGAAGTTTTTGACGCCCCAATCCTTGTTGGCGGCGACAGATTTCCATTGTGCGCTCTGCGGCTCGATGACCACGAATCCCGTACTGTAGCGCCGGCCGGCGGTCAGTTCCGACGCCCCGAAGAAGAGCTCACCCGGCACGGCATGGAAAGCAAAATTCCATTTCCAGCGCGGCCCGAGGCGCTTGTTGTAGAGACGGTGGCCCTTGTAGAACGGCATCCATTCGATATCCGGGTCGCGTTCCGATCCGGGCGGCGCCAGGTTAGGATTGCCGCGGAAGATTTCCTCCGAGTGCTTGTCCCACAGGATGCGGCGGCCGTCGCCGAGCGCGACGCGCTTTCCCCGCGCCGCCGCGCCGCGCGCCAGGCCGGAGCCCATGAGCTGGTCGCCGTAGCCCATCAGGCCGCCCAGCGACGAAGCCTGGCGGCTTCGCGCCTCTTCCTCGCCCCGTTTACGGGGAGAGGATAGCAAGGCCCGGTGAGCGGCACGCGAACCGCTGGCCGCGCTTGGTGAGGGGGATGCTGCGCCTCAAGAGAAGGCGCCCTACGAGCACCCCTCACCAAGATCGCCCAACGCCTCGGCTTCGCCTCGGCGGGGCGAACTATCCTCTCCCCGTAAACGGGGCGAGGAAAAGGTCGCACGCTCATGCCGCCCACCTTTCCAGCTCGGCGCGCCATTCGTCGGCATAGGCGCAGTCCTCGTAGCCGGGCATGGTCGGGATGCCGTCGGTGAAATGGACGATCGACGGGTTGATCGCCGGATCCGAGTGGCCGACCAGAAAATTCCATTTCGGCTCGAGTTCGCCGATCTCGTCGTCGTCGAGCCAGCAGAAGCGGTGCAGGTCGCGGCCGGGTACGGAATTGACCAGCTCGGTGGTCAGCGCCGCATGCGCCGGATGGTCGACATTCCACAGGATCACGCTCGACCAGTTTTTTCGCGCGTAGCGGGTCTGCGCCTGGCCGTCCATCTTGACCGTCTCGCGCGGCTGGTGGTCGTGCTTGACCACCATCACCGCCTTCGTCGGGTCGGCGAGCGCGAACAGCTTTTGCAGGTCGCAGCGCACCAGCATGTCGCAGTCCATGAACAGCGCCCAGCCGGACTTCGCCAGCCGCGGCACCAGGAAGCGCGAGCAGGCGAACTCGGTCGCCATGGCGGCGCCGGAGATCTCGTCCCAGAGCCGGCCGTCGCGTTTGCCTGTCGGCCGCGTGTAGAGGCCGCCGGTGCGCAGGTCGGTCAGCACTACGCCGCGCACCGGGATCGGCGCGATCAGGTGGCGGTTGATCGAATGGCGGCAGACCGCGTAGGCGTCGGCCTCGCGTTTATCGAAACCGATCCAGATCGACTGCTTTTGGGCCGGACTGCCCCAGTTCATGCGAACACCTTCTCGATACACTGATCGAACGGCACGCGCGGCCAGCAGGTGACCGCGCTGTCGGGATTGGCGTTGACGATCTCGACGCCGGCTTTCGCAGCCGACGGAGCCATCATTGCAAATTCATTTATCTGGTCTTTCCAGCAGGACTTCGATGGCGGCCACGGCCATCTGAGGCCATGATTGTGGCGACGCCCGTCCACCCCGATCTTGGCGTCGACGCCGAGAAGCGCGATGCGCGCGGCGCCGAAATGAATGGCGAGGTTGATCGCCCCCGTGGTCGATGACCGCTCCAGCGCCACCTGGTCTGGCCTAGTCGCGAATCCATGCCGCGCATTGACCGCCCTGCCGATCACTTTCACGCGGGGGTCGCCGATCTCTTTCGCCGAGGTGACGATCAGCCCAGCGAATTCGTCAGGCCCTGGACGCAGCGCCTTCTCGCGCCACCAGCGCCCGTCGGCGAAGAACAGCACGTCGGCCTTGGGATACTCCTTCCAGGCCGACTTGACGGCGATGACCCGGCGCCCCTCGAGGCTCGACAGGTCGAGCGCCCTGGTCGATGGCCCGGCGGCGAGGATGAACACCGTCTCGCCGGGCCATATTTTCTCGGCAGTCCACATGAAACCGCTATCAGGTGCGGCGGGCCCGGTGCAGAGCCTGCGGCATCGTGCAGACCGGCAGCACATAGGAATCGACTTCGACGTCAGCCCATTCGTTGCGCTTGTCGTCGAGGATGATGCGGGAATAGGCATCCTGACCCATCGTGCCGATATCGTCGAAGCTTTCGCCGGGCGACATCGCCCATTTGAAGATGCCGGCGCCGACCGGGAAGAACTTGCACTTGTCGGCCGGGACGGCGACGGTCGAGTTGTCGTCGGTGCCGCGATAGTTGGCGAAGGTGAGGCCGCCGAAGCGGAAAGTTTCCCAGGTCACGTCGGCCGACAGGCTGATCGCATTGGCCGTGGCTTCATAGAGCTTGACCACGTCCGGGTGCGCAATCAGATCATCCCAGAAGGCGTCGTCGCAGAGACCGACGATCATACGCGGCACCCCGACGCCCTTCAGTCCGCGAAGCACCGAGCGCTTCACCGCCGTGCACTTCTTGCGCAGCGCGCCCGAGGCCGGGTTGGCATTGTCGAGATCGAAGTCGACCTCCGCAGGGATCGTCTGGCCAAGGCGAGATGCCCAGTCGACGATCGTCGTGCCATCGGCATCCTTGACC
>NZ_RZSB01000257.1:0-7460 GCF_004023285.1 Mesorhizobium sp. M2A.F.Ca.ET.067.02.1.1 | reverse complement strand
CCGTCGACATCGATCCGCATTTCGTCGAATTCCTCTCCGGCCTCGGCGACTATGCCCGGTCGCACGAACTCGACCTGGTGCTGTCGCCCGCTGATGCCGACGATGAGGAGACCACCTACCGCCGCATCGTCGCCAACCGGCAGGTCGACGCCGTCTACATCTCCTCGCCGCGTCCGGCCGACCGGCGGCTGGCCCTGGTCAATACGCTGGGCATACCCTTCATTGCCCATGGCCGCAGCGAAGGTTTGGATTTCGATTATCCCTATCTCGACATCGACAATGAGGGCGCCTTCCACGAGGCGGCGCGGCTGCTGCTTCAGCTCGGCCACAAGCGCCTGGCGCTGATCAACGGCAATGAGCGCGAGACCTTCGCCATCCACCGCGAGCGCGGCATGCGCCGGGCGCTTGTCGCGAGCGGGATGACGCTCGGCGAGCGTCTCATCCGCTCGGTGACCATGACCGAGGAAAACGGTTATCGCGCCGCCCGCCGCCTGCTTGAGGACAGTGAGCCGCCGACGGCGATCGTCTGCTCCAGTCTGATCATGGCGCTGGGCGTCGTGCGCGCCGTGCGCGATCTTGGCCTGACGATACCGGGCGACCTGTCGCTGATCGCCCATGACGACGTCTTCCCATGGCTGCGGCCGGAAAATTTCCCGGTGCCTTTGTCGACGACGCGCTCCTCGATCCGCCTTGCCGGCGCGCGCGTCGCCGAGCGGCTGGCGGCGCGCATATCGGGACTGGAAGAGGGCGCGCGCGGCGAGGTGTGGCCGGTGGATCTGGTGGTGCGGGGATCGGTGGCAGGGGCGCCGGTCTAGGGCAGGATCCAACAGCCTAGCCAGCCGCCGCCTTTCGGGCTGTTTTTACCTCGTGGGACAACGATCCGCCTTCGCCTGCTCCTGATCTTGGACGGCAACAACCGGTAAGCCTGGACCGTCAACCGATCCTTCAGGGTGCGCCATTTGCCCACATTCCCGTTCACCGAAGCGGATCCAATCCAGTACCCTGGGCCGCCGCCGAAGACTTCGGAAGTGATGATCGTCGGTGGCGGTGTCATCGGCGTAACGACGGCGCTTTTCCTTGCCGCCCGCAACATTCCGGTGACGCTGCTGGAAAAGGGCCGCGTCGCTGCCGAGCAGTCCTCGCGAAATTGGGGCTGGATCAGAAAGCAGGGACGGGACGCGGACGAACTGCCGATCGTTATCGAGGCTATCCGCCTGTGGCGGCAACTGGCCGACGAAAGCGGCGAGGACATCGGGCTCACCCAGACAGGCGTGACCTATCTGGCCAACACCGAAAAGGACATGGCCGGCTTCGAAGCGTTCATGAAGATCGCCGCGATCCATGGGCTCGACACACGTCTCCTGGATGCGGACGAAACCGCGAAGCTCATCACCGGCATGTCGCGCAGATTCAAGGGCGCGATGACGACGCCCTCCGACATGCGCGCGGAACCCTGGCTGGCGGTGCCGGCGCTGGCCCGGCTTGCCGCGCGAAAAGGCGCCAGGATCGTCGAGAATTGCGCGGCGCGCACCCTCGACATCGAGGCCGGCAGGATCAGGGGCGTGTGGACCGAGGCGGGATATATCGAGACCTCCACCGTGCTGGTCGCGGGCGGCGCCTGGTCGTCCCTGTTCCTGGCGCGGCACGGCGTGTCCATCCCCCAGCTCAGCGTCCGGGTAACCGTAGCCGCGACCGAGCCCTTGCCCGAGATCTATGCAGGCGCGGCCGCCGACGACCACATCGCTTTCCGGCGCAGACAGGACGGCGGATACACGCTCGCCGGCGGCGGCAGCCATTTGCTTTACCTCGGGCCTGACGCATTTCGGCATGCCACCAAATATATCCCCGCCCTCAGGAACGATCCGTTCGGAGCGCGCTATTTCCCGTTCGCGCCGTCAGGCTACCCGGACGGCTGGTCGACGCCGCGCGATTGGGCGCCGGATGAAGAGAGTCCCTTCGAGAGAATGCGGGTGCTCAACCCGGCCCCCGAACCGGCCCGGCTGCGCGCGACAGAGCGCAATTTCAAACAGCTTTTTCCCCAGTTCGAGAAAGCGCGCTTGAAGGTCGGCTGGGGCGGCATGATCGACGCCATGCCCGATGTCGTCCCTGTCGTCGATCGGGTCCAGGCGATCGGCGGTCTCTTCGTGGCGACCGGAATGAGCGGCCACGGCTTCGGCATCGGGCCCGGCATGGGCCGCGTCGTCTCCGACATGATCCAGGGAAACGACACCGGCCACGACCTCAGCCGCTTCCGGCTGCCGCGCTTCTATGACGGAAGCCCGGTACGGTTGGGTCCGGCTCTGTAAGCGCATGTGGCCGAGGATCAATCCTTGGCAGCCTCCGCCGCCTTATTTCAAGCAGGCCGTAGCCGTCGCAGGTTGTCCCTGATGACGTCTTCCCGGGGCCGCGGCTGGAGAATTCCAGGTGCCGCTGTCCGCCTCGTGCTCCGGCTCGCCGGCGCGCGGCGTGTCGCCAAGGGTGTCTGGCGGCGCGCATCTGGTGGTGCGAGGGTCAGTGGCTGGGGGCGCCGGCCCGGGAATCCAAGCCGGCGCGGAGGCGCTGGCGGATACCTCAGGCGACTGCTTCGGCCGGCGCGTCGAAGCGGTCGGCCTTGCCACCCGTGAAGCCCTGCCTGGTCTCGGGATCATTGAGCACCGTGTAGGGGAAGATCGGTCGCGTCGCGCTCACCTCATCAAGGCGTGCAATTTGCTCCGGCGACAACGTTACTTTTGCCGCAGCCAGGTTGTTTTCGAGCTGAGCCAGCGTGCGTGGTCCGATGATCGGGAGCGAGCCCTTGGCCGCAACCCAGGCGATGGCGATTTCACTGGGCGTGACTCCGGCGTCCTTCGCAACCGCGATCAGGGTGTCGAGGATGGCAGTACGCTGCGCGGAATCTTCGGCTTGGAATACCCTGCCGCCGAAACCCTCCGCGCGGCCTTTCTCGCCTTTGCGGTACTTTCCGGTCAACATGCCGCCGCCAAGCGGTGACCAGGCCACGATGCCGAGGCCGAGCGCTTGCCCTGCAGGCAGGAGTTCCAGTTCGGTCGTTCGCTCGACGAGGCTGTGCTCCACCTGAAGACCTGCAATAGGGGCGGCTCCGCGCAATTCCGCAATGGTGACGGCCCTCGCCGCCCGCCAGGCGGGAAAGTCGGAAAGACCCGCATAAAGGATCTTGCCGGCCTGGACTAGATCGTCAAAGCCGCGCACGACTTCTTCGACCGGGGTGACTCCGTCCGACATGTGAGCCCAATAGAGATCGATGCGATCGGTTTTGAGCCGCCTGAGGCTCGCCTCGACCGATGAGACCATGGCCTTGCGGCTATTGCCCGTGACCAGAATACCGGCCGCGGGGTCCGTCCGCATGGTGAATTTGGTGGCCAACACGAAATCGTCGCGCCGCCCAGCCAGCAGATCGCCCAGGATTTCCTCGGATTGACCGAACTGATAGCCGTTGGCCGTATCGATGAAGTTGCCGCCGGCGTCCGCATAGGCGTCGAAGATGCGACGGGCCTCCTCGGGCTCAGCGCCATGTCCCCAGCCCGTCCCGAAGCTACCGGTCCCGAGCACCAGTTCGGAGACCCGAAGTCCCGTGTGCTTCCCGAAAAGTCTGTAACGCATGCCTGTTTCTCCATTGGTTGCGATCGCAATCAAAAAGCGATGTCCGGCATCTATTTGACTTTGGTGGCGATCGCAACTAAAAAATTCGTGACATTGGTCTGGAAGCTGGAAATGCGTGTTTCGAAGGAAAAAGCTGCGGAGAACCGGCACGCTCTGTTGCAGGCGGCGAGCAGGCTGTTCCGTAAACGGGGAATAGACGGCGTCGGCGTAGCGGAAGTCGCCAAGGAGGCCGGACTGACGCATGGAGCGCTCTATGCACATTTCTCGTCGAAGGATGAGCTGGCGGCGGCTGCGTTTTCCCATGGCTTCGCGGGAAACATGGCTGATACCCGGGCTTGGGCGGGTGATCGCAGTCCCACCTTCGAGGAATACCTCGCTGGATATCTTTCAGCGGATATGCGCGACAGAGTCGAGACGGCTTGTCCGATGGCCGCTTCCGCAAGTGAAGTTGGGCGGCAGGACAGCGCCGTCAGCGCCAGCTTTACGCGTGCATTTGAGGAAATGGCAGCGACGCTTCAACGTTCGCTTGAGACGACGATTCCCGCGTCTGAGAGACGCCGTCTCGCCGTTGCTGCCGTCGCTGCCGAAATCGGCGCTATCGCAGCATCTCGCGCCATCGCAAAAACAGATGTGGCGCTGGCGGACGAGGTGCTTCGGGCCGTTCGGGAGACGCTCGGCCTTGCTCACAAAGCACAAGCAACTGGCGTCGAGCAGGCCGCCGCATCAGTATAAGCGCGGTATCGGGAACCCGGCAGCCAATTTATTGACGGGCCTGCCACCTTAAACTCACTACTTCGCCGCCTCGGCCGCCTTTGTATCGATCAACCCATAACCAAAGTCATTGTCCCGCCCCTTGGGCCCGAGATCCTTCGCCGTTGCCGCCAGTGCCTTCTCGATATCGTCGGCCGAGCGTTTCGGCGCGGCGTGGATCAGATTGGCGATGGCGCCGGACACGATCGCGGCGGCGAAGGATGTGCCGGTCACCACGTCGGAGCCGGCGCCGCTCGGCGCCACCATCTCGACGCCCGGCGCCGAGATGAAGACATAGGCGCCGCGATTGGCCTGCGGCATCAGTCCGTCCTTGGCGTCGGTGGCGGTCACCGCGATCACGCCGTCGAAGGCGGCCGGGTAGCCATAGGGCGCCTTCGGGCCGTTGTTGCCGGCGGCCGCCACCAGCACCATGCCCAGTGCTCGCGCGTTGCGGCAGGCGGTGCCGAGCAGGTCGTTCTTCGGGCCGACGAAGCTCATATTGATGATGCGCACATTCTGCTCAGCCGCCCAGTCGAGCGCCGACAGGATGACGTCCATGGTCGACTTGCCGCCCTCGAAGGCGCGCGCGTGATAGATCTTGGCGCCCGGCGCCATGCCTTCCAGCGGCCCGACGCCAGCGATCAGCCCGTCGACCGAGGTGCCGTGGTCGCGCTTCTCGATCGGCACGTGGGGCATGGCGTCATATTGGTCAGCAATGACGCCCTTAAGCGCCGGGTTGGTGTCGTCGATGCCGGTGTCGATGACGGCGACCCGCACATTCTCGCCGCTCGCCTGTTTTGAATCGAGCGCGATGCGGTCGAAGGCATAGTTCACGATGCCGGCCGCCTGTTGCAGCGTGTAGATATGGTTCGGCTCGCGCCGTTGTGTGCGGCCGTCGGCGGCAAGCTGCGCCAGCACCACGCCGACGGGCCGCCCGTCGGTGATGCCGAAGCGCACCAACGTCGAACCAAGCAGCCGCGACTGGCGCTGCGAGCGCACCTGCAAGCCGAAGGAATTGGCGATCTGCTGAACCACGCCGGCATCGCCGTCGACCGTCACCAGCACCTCGTCGGGCACGAATTCGCCGGCGACGGCGCGCGGCGGCTCCGCCAGGTTGAGGCCTTGCGGCACGGTGACCGGACCGCTCGGCGCCGGAGCGGGTGGCGGGGTGTTGCCGGAACCATTCGATGACGATGCGCCGTTGGACGGCGCCGGCATTTGCGGGGCAGCGCCTGCCGGTGGGTTCGGAAAGAGATCGACGATCAGCGCCGGCAGGAACACCGCGCCGCTCGCAGTGCCTGGCGTTCCTTCGCCATTCTTGGCGCCGCCGTCCTTGTCGCAGTCGCTGCCTGCCGTTGTCGTGCGGTTCAGGCAGTCCACCTGCTTCTGCGTCAGATTGGGATCGTTGGTCTGCGCGAACGCAGGCGCGGCGACAAAAGCCGCCGCCGCAAGGAGCGCCGCACGAAGAATGATCCTTGGTCCCGACGCAATTCCGGACGGAAAACCGCGGCGCACTTTTCCTGGAATTGCCTTAGCCGCCATCGGCCGGTTTCCTTCCCTGGATCACAGTATCCGCGAAAGGCTGGGCGGCAACAAGGCCGACGAGCCTGTCGTAGTCGGCCGCCGTGCTGGCCGGGATGGTCAGGTGGAACACGTCGTCGGCGGTCGGTCCGCCGGCGATTTTCAGTCCGTTCTGGCCGAGGAAGGCGGCGATCTCGGCCATCTTGGCATCCGGCTTGAACTTGACCAGGGCGAAAGGCAGCTTCGCCAGATCGTCCTCGGCGCCGGCCACCTCGAAATCGTTGCCCTTGCCGCCCGGCCGTTCGAAGGACTGCACGATGACCAACGCCAGCAGCGCAGCGGCCGCCGCCCAGGCGACGCCGGCCGGCATCGCCGTCACCCGGCCGAAGACTTTCGCCAGCCAGGATTGGCCGGGCGCGCGCACGGGGCCGGTCTCGGCGTCGAGCGTCCTGGTAAAACGGCTGAGTGCATCGGCTGGCGGGCGGATCGCCTCGTTGGCGGCGGCGGTGCCGGAGAATTCGGCTTCCGCTTCACCAAGGGCGGCCATCGCCGCCGGATCGGTGGCCAGCCATTCCTCGACGGCCTCCAGCTCGGCGCCTTCCAGCGAGCCGTTCAGATAGAACGGCAGCAGCGTCTCCATCTCGTCGCGGCGCGACATCTTTTCAGCGGCGCTCATGGCCACCCCCTGTCGTAACCGGCGGCCTTGAGGGCTTCGCCGAGTTTCTTGCGGGCGTAGAACATTCTGGTCTTGACGGTCGCGACTGGAATGCCGAGCACCTCGGCAATCTCGGTCACCGACTGGCCATGGTAATAGGCAAGGTCGATCACCGTGCGATGTTCTTCGGCCAGGGCATCGACGAAACGGCGCAAGGCGGCGGCCTTGTCTTCCTTCATGGTGACGACTTCCGGCGTGTCGGCGCTGTCGGGGACCTGCGCCGCGTCATCGTCGTCGACCCAGTCTTCCTTCTTCTTGCGCAGCGAAGACAGCGCCTTGAAGCGGGCGATGCCGAGCAGCCAGGTCGAGACTTCAGAGCGGCCCTCGAAGCCGGGCGCCTGCTTCCACAGCTCCAGAAAAACCTCGTTTGCGATATCGTCGGCCATCATTTCCGATCCCGTCTGGCGCGCCACGAAGCGGTAGATCCGCGCGTGGTGACGCATGAACAGGAGCCGAACGGCGGCCCGGTCGCCCTTCGCGACCCGGTCTACAAGCGCGCGATCGGTTTCCGTCGCCGCATTCATGGCCGGTCGAGCCGCCTGGCTCCTCGAAGCTCTGTCGCTGATCGGTCCAAAAAGGTTCACCCTCCGCCAAGGATTTTCGGAGGCTAACCGAAGAAACGGAGCGTTGCCAGAGGCGCGAGGTTTCCCCTTCTCCCCTTGTGGGGGCTTTGCACGGAACTGAGTTGGTGATTCCGTATGTCCGGCATGAAGGGGAGATGATTCGGATGTCGATCGCGTGCTTGGACAACTGAGCCTTGCGGATGGGCTGGTGTGGTCGGATGTGACGGAGCTTGACCAGATCTCGCGAGTGATCGACTGGGTGCCGATCAAGGCGCTTCTTGGTCAGCGCAGCG
>NZ_RZSB01000256.1:0-7488 GCF_004023285.1 Mesorhizobium sp. M2A.F.Ca.ET.067.02.1.1 | reverse complement strand
CTTCCAGGCTGCGGATCAGCGCCGGATCGATGCCGGCGACCTGATGCGCCGACGATTCCAGCCGGCTGGAAATATCCTCGAGCCGGCTTTCGAGCCCGCGGATCGCCATATCGCTGGCGGGATCGGGCGCGCGCGTCTCGATGCGCTTGGCCAGAGCGGTGAAGCGGGCATCGATCGCTTCCATGATGCCGGCGCTGTCGTCTTGACGCATGCGCTGGTCGAGCCTATTCGCCACCTCGTCCAGCCGACGCTCCAGATCGTGGAACAACGCGTTGCTTTGTTCGATTGCGTCTCCCTGGCGGCGCTCGAGCAGCATCGACAGCGCGTCGAAGCGCTGCTCCAGGCCCTGGAAGATCTGGTCCGCGTCGGGCATGGCCGGCGCGCGGTCCATCTTGTCGGTGATGGAAGCGATCTGTTTGCCCAGACGCTCCATGGCCTGCTCGGGCAGATCGGTGCGGCCGGCCAGCTGGTCCACGCGGCTGGTGAGAAGATTGAGGCGGTCGAGGACCTCGGCGCCGGGCTGCGACTGCGCGACCTCTTCGATCTGCACCGCCAGCGAGGCCATGCGCTTCTCGATCCGGCCGAAGGTCTCGGGGTCGAAGGCATTGGCCTGCGCGGCCACCGTCGATGCGACGATGGCGCGGGAAATCTCGTCCAGCCGCTCGTCGATCATGGCGAGCGTTTCGCCGCCGCGCGCGGTCTGCTGGCCGGCGAAACGGTCGACCGCGCCGGCAAGCGTGCGCACCTTTTCCTCCAGCGAGCGCAGCGAAAGCGATTCCGGCAGGCTGTTGACGGCGCTGCTAATCTGCTCGAGCCGATCTGTCAGCACTGAAAGGCTAGGGCCTTCGGCGCGCTTGCGCTGGTCGGCGTCGACACGGTCCTCGAAAGCGCTCCAGCGGCGGTCGAAATCGTCCCAGCGGCGGTCGACCTTCTGCACGCTTTCCTCGCGCGCCAACGTGTCCAGCGCGCCCTTCACCTGTTCCAGTTCCAGCCGCAGCAGATTGACGCTGCGGTCATCACTTTTTTCGGCGAGCGACTGGATCGCTCCCGAAAGCCGCTCGAATTCGAGGCCGAGCTCGGCGCTGCTCTTGTCGGGCATCGCGCCGCGCTGGCTGTTGGCCTGCAGGGCGCGGTCGATATCCTGGCGAAACGCCTCGAATTCGCGCTGCAGGCCGGCGGTCATCTGGTGCCGAAGTTCCTCGCGCAGCCCGCGCAACTCGACGGCGATCTTGCCGACCATGGCGACGCTGTCTTCCTGGCCGCGCACCCGGTCGATGTCGCGCGCGATCGCCTGATAGGCGGGCGCGGGGTTTTGCGGGGCGCGCTCCTGCGGCCACGGATTCTGCGGCGCCCGGTCCAGGGGTCTTTGCACGGCATAGGGATCCTCATACCAGCGCGGCGCCTGGCCGTAAGGCTGCGTGCTGGGATAACGCGGCTCGGCGGTCGGCCGTCGCGGGTCGGGGCGGTCGGGCATGTCGGCGCGCGTCCGGTCCAGCCTCTGCTCGAGCGTTTCGAGCGAGCGGTTCAGTTCTTCGAGCGAGGCATGCGGCCGGCGTTGCCTGCCGGCGTTGAGTGTATCGAGATAGGACCGCTTGCTGTTCATCGATGCGCCCGTGTTCAGAGTGGCCGGCCAAAGACCGGTTTCCCAGTAGCCTGCCGGGTACGAAGCGAGCCGAGCGGTTTTGCTGCGGAGGAAGACGAGCTTCCCGGGTTTTACCCGCGCTTCGAAAACCGTGAAAAATTCGCTACAGGATAACCACGGGTGACCGACATGCGCACATTTCGCCCAACGTGGTAAACAAGGCGTTAACCAAGCTTAAGAAGTCGCGCATAAATCGTGAGCGGCATTTCGGGTGCGGCATAAAGGTTCGCTCCGACAACGCCCTTGCGTCACCCTGCGGCTGTCGATATAGGATTGACGTAAACGTAAAAGGTGCGAAGCCGTGCCTCTTGCGATTGATTTGTTGTTGCAACCACGATTGGAAGCACGCCCCCGCTTCCATTCAGGCGACGCTTGGTCCGCGACCGCGACGCCACCAGGGGAATGCCAGTGACCATGAAACTTGTTTCGCCCGGCGAAGCCGCGGCCAATACCAATGACATACCAGCCGAGGCAGGCGAGGAATTCGTCCGCATCGGTGAGATGGCCAAGAAATACGGCGTGACGCTGCGCACGCTGCGTTTCTATGAAGACAAGGGCCTTCTCAATCCTCATCGCGACGGCTCGACCCGTCTCTACACGCGCCGCGACAAGGCTCGGCTGAAGCTGATCCTGCTCGGCCGCAAGGTCGGGTTCTCGCTGCGCGACGTCAAGCAGATGATGGATCTCTACGATCCGACCGGCACCAACACCAAGCAGCTGCGGCTGGCGCTCGACAAGTCGGAGAAGCAGCTCGCTCGCCTGCAGAAGCAGCGGGCGCTGATCGATGATGCTATCGGCGAGCTGAGCAACTCGATGTCGGTCGTGCGGCAGATGCTCGTCGAGCGCACCGCGCCGCCGCAGGCCAGCGCCGTCGGCTGATCGCCCGCTCTTCCGGAATACCGGGACGTAGAAAGCCGCGTGGCTATGGCCGCGCGGCTTTTTTGTCGTCACAATGCCTGACCGCTCACAAAAATTTCAGGCTGCGACGAAGTTGACGTTTACGCAAACGTCAATATTTGCTATCGCAACATCGACATTGGCCCGGTCTCCCTGTCCGGGAGAGGCGACTTGCCGGCCGGGCCGGGACTGTAAGGGTGGAGGAAGGCATGACGATCTACAGGGCCCCGATCCAGGACACGCTGTTCGTGCTCAACGACGTGCTGGGCTATCAGCGCTATTCCAATCTTCCGGGCCTCTCGGACGCGACGCCCGACGTGGTCGAGGCGATCCTCGCCGAAGGCGCCAAGCTCGCCGAGAACGTCATGCATCCGCTGAACCGGGTTGGCGACATGGAAGGCTGCGTGCGCCATGACGACGGCTCGGTGACGACGCCGAAGGGCTTCAAGGACGCCTACGACCAGTATCGCGAGGGCGGCTGGATGGGGCTTGCAGCACCCGCCGAGTTCGGTGGCCAGGGCCTGCCCTATGCGGTCCACACTGCCGTCTCCGAATACATGATTTCGGCCAACATGGCGCTGATGATGTATCCCGGCCTGACGCAAGGCGCCATCGCGGCCATCGTCACCCATGGCACGGACGAACAGAAGGCCACTTGGCTGCCGAGGCTGATCGAGGGCGGCTGGACCGGCACCATGAACCTCACCGAGCCGCATTGCGGCACCGATCTCGGCCTGCTGCGCACCAAGGCCGTTCCCAACGGCGACGGCACTTACAGGATTTCCGGCCAGAAGATCTTCATCTCCGCCGGCGAGCACGACATGTCGGACAACATCGTCCATCTGGTGCTGGCCCGCGTCGAGGGCGCGCCGGAAGGCGTCAAGGGCATCTCGCTGTTCATCGTGCCGAAGTTCAAGCTTGATGCCGCTGGCAATCCCGGTGAGCGCAACACGCTCTCCTGCGGCTCGATCGAGGAGAAGATGGGCATCCACGGCAACTCGACCTGCGTCATGAATTATGACGAGGCCGAGGGCACGCTGCTCGGCGAATTGAACGGCGGCTTGAAGGCTATGTTCACCATGATGAACGAGGCCCGCCTCGGCGTCGGCCTGCAGGGGCTTTCGGTCTCCGAGATCGCCTATCAGAACGCCGTCTCCTACGCCAAGGACCGGCTGCAGGGGCGCTCGCTGTCGGGTGCCAAGGCGCCGGACAAGAAGGCCGATCCGATCATCGTCCATCCCGACATCCGCCGTTCGCTGATGACCATGAAGGCCTATAACGAGGCCGGCCGCGCGCTGGCATTGTGGACGGCGATCAAATCCGACGTCGCGCATCGTTCCGGCGACGACAAGGACCGCCAGGCGGCCGACGATTACACCGGCCTGATGACGCCGGTGGTCAAGGGCGTGCTCACCGACAAGGGTTTCGACCACGCGGTGATGGCCCAGCAGGTGTTCGGCGGCCACGGCTATATCGAAGAGCACGGCATGAGCCAGTTCGTGCGCGATGCCCGCATCGCCATGATCTATGAAGGTGCCAACGGCATCCAGGCGCTCGACCTCGTCGGCCGCAAGCTGGCGCAGAATGGCGGTCGCGCCGTGCAGGCCTTCTTCAAGGAGCTCGGCGAGTTCTGCGAGGAGAACCGCACTGATGAGAAGATGGCGCCCTTCACCAAGGCGCTGAAGAAGGGTCTCAACGACCTGCAAGCGGCTACGATGTGGCTGGTGCAGAACGCCATGGCCAAGCCCGACAACGCAGGCGCCGCCTCGACCGACTACATGCATCTCTTCGGTCTCGTGGCGCTGGGCTATATGTGGGCCCAGATGGCGAAGTCCGCGCAGGCCAAGCTCGCGGAAGGCGCCAACGGCGCTGCGCCATTCTACGATACCAAGCTGGTCACGGCGCGCTTCTTCATGGAGCGCATCATGCCGGAAACGGCGACGCGGCTTGCCCGCATTTCCAGTGGCGCGGACACGCTGATGGCGTTGCCGGCGGAAGCGTTCTAGATTCGGCGGGCCGGCGCCGCCGGCCCACAATCGTCGGAACGCGGAGGAAAACGTGGCGACAAATCCAGCCGAAATTCTTGGTCTTCCGAAGCCCGCCTGGGCGGCGGACGAGGTCGGCATGCTCCACGACATGGCGTCCCGCTTCATGGCCGAAGAGATCGCGCCGCGCTATGACGAGTTCGAGAAGAACGAGATGTTCGACCGAGAGAGCTGGCTGAAGGCGGGCGCCGCCGGGCTGCTCTGCGCTTCCATGCCGGAGAAATATGGCGGCTCGGGCGGGACTTTTGCGCATGAGAGCGCGATCATCGAGGCGATCGGCCATGTCGGCGTCGACGGTTTCGGCATCGGCCTGCACAATTCGATCGTCGCACCCTACATTCTTCACTACGGCTCCGAGGAGCAGAAGCAGAAATGGCTGCCGAAGCTTGCGACCGGCGAGCTTATCGGCGCCATCGCCATGACTGAGCCTGGCGCCGGCTCCGATCTGCAGGGCGTCAAGACCCGTGCCGAGAAGGACGGCAACCACTACAAGATCAGCGGCTCGAAGACCTTCATCACCAATGGCCAGCTGGCCAACCTGATCATTGTCGTCACCAAGACCGATCCGGACAAGGGCGCCAAGGGCACCTCGCTGATCGTCGTCGAGACCGACGAGGTCGAGGGTTTTCAGCGCGGCCGCAACCTCGACAAGATCGGGCTGAAGTCGAACGACACGTCCGAGCTGTTCTTCAACGACGTGCGCGTGCCGACCTCCAACCTGCTCGGCCACGAGGAAGGCAAGGGCTTCGTCCAACTGATGCAGCAATTGCCGCAGGAGCGCCTGCAGATTGGCACGGGCGCGATCGCCATGATCGAGCGGGCGCTGGCGCTCACCATCGATTACGTCAAGGAACGCAAGGCCTTCGGCAAGGCCGTCATCGATTTCCAGAACACCCAGTTCAAGCTGGCCGAACTGAAGACCGAGGCCACGATCGGCCGCGTCTTCTACAATGACTGCGTCGCCCGCCACATCGACGGCGGCCTCGACCCAGTGACCGCCTCGATGGCCAAATACTGGCTCAGCGACCTGCAGGGCAAAGTCGTCGACGAATGCCTTCAACTGCATGGCGGCTATGGCTACATGAATGAATATCCGATCGCCCGCATGTACCGCGACGCCCGCGTCCAGCGCATCTATGGCGGCACCAACGAGATCATGAAATTGCTGATCGGGCGCTCTCTCTGAGCGCGGCGGCCGGCAAAGCCAAGGAGCACGAAAATGACTGAGGCTTACGTCTATGACGCCGTGCGCACGCCGCGCGGCAGGGGCAAGAAGGATGGCGCGCTGCATGAGGTGCCGGCGGTGCGGCTCGCCGCGAAGACGCTCGAGGCGTTGCGCGACCGCAACGGGCTCGACACGGGCAATGTCGACGACATCATCTTCGGCTGCGTCGACCCGGTCGGCGAGGCGGGCTCGGTCATTCCGCGCGCCGCCGCCTTCGAGGCCGGCTACGATACCAAGGCGCCGGGCATGCAGATCTCGCGTTTCTGCGCTTCGGGCCTCGACGCCATCAATTTCGGCGCCGCCAAGATCGCGCAAGGGGCGGACGAGATCGTCATTGCCGGCGGCGTGGAATCCATGTCGCGCGTCGGAATGGGCATGTCCGGCGGTTCCTGGTTCATGGATCCGTCCGTAGGCCTGCCCGGCTGGTTCGTGCCGCAGGGCATCTCGGCCGACCTGATCGCCACGAAATACGGCTTTTCCCGCGATGACGTCGACGCCTATGCAGTCGAAAGCCAGAAGCGCGCCGGCAAGGCGTGGGAAGAGGGCCGCTTCAAGAACTCGGTGATCCCGATCAAAGACCAGAACGGCCTGTTGATCCTCGACCGCGACGAGCACATGCGGCCCACGACCGACATGCAGTCGCTGGCCTCGCTCAACCCGTCCTTCGTCATGCCGGGCGAAATGGGCGGCTTCGACGCGGTGGCGGTGCAGAAGCACCCGGAGGTCGAGGAAGTGAACCACGTCCACCATGCCGGCAATTCGTCGGGCATCGTCGACGGTGCTGCCGCCGTGCTGCTCGGCTCGAAGAAGGCCGGCAAGTCCATGGGCCTGAAGCCGCGCGCGCGCATCCGCGCCTTCGCCAATATCGGCTCGGAGCCGGTGCTGATGCTGACCGGTCCGGTCGACGTCACCGAGAAGCTCTTGAAGCGCGCCAAGATGAAGCAGTCGGACATCGACCTGTTCGAGCTCAACGAGGCCTTCGCCTCCGTCGTGCTGCGCTACATGCAGGCCTTCGACATCCCGCATGACCAGATCAACGTCAATGGCGGCGCGATCGCCATGGGCCATCCGCTCGGCGCCACCGGCGCCATGATACTGGGCACGGTGCTGGACGAGCTGGAGCGCCGCGACCTCACCACCGCGCTGGTCACGCTCTGTATCGGCGCCGGCATGGGCACCGCCACCATCATCGAACGCGTCTGAGGGAGAGAAGAGATGAGCTACACCAATTTCACCCTCGACGTGGATGCCGACGGCATTGCCTTGATCACCTGGGACATGCCGGATCGTTCGATGAACGTCTTCACCGAAGAGGTGATGCGCGAGCTGGACGCCATCGTTGATAAGGTGGCCGGCGATGCCGCCATCAAGGGCGCGGTCATCACCTCCGGCAAGGATACATTCTCCGGCGGCGCCGACATCACCATGCTGCAGAAGATGCTGGCCACCTTCGCCGCGGAAAAAGAGAAGGATCTCGACAAGGCGACCAAGGCGCTGTTCGAGAATGCCGGCTATATGACCGGCCTGTTCCGCAAGATCGAGACTTCCGGCAAGCCTTGGGTGTCGGCGATCAACGGCACCTGCATGGGCGGCGCCTTCGAGATGTCGCTTGCCTGCCACGGCCGCGTCGCCGCCGATTCCGACAAGGTGAAGATGGCGCTTCCCGAAGTGAAGATCGG
>NZ_RZSB01000255.1:0-7518 GCF_004023285.1 Mesorhizobium sp. M2A.F.Ca.ET.067.02.1.1 | reverse complement strand
CGAGGTGCGCCGCGCCTTGCCGACGGCAAAGCGTCGTCTGGTCGGGCCGTTCATCTTCTTTGATCGCATGGGCCCGGCCATCCTGCGCGCCGGCCACGCGCTCGATGTGCGCCCGCACCCGCATATCGGGCTCTCCACCGTCACCTATCTGTTCGACGGCAAGATCAGGCACCGCGACTCGCTCGGCACCGAGATGGTGATCGCACCCGGCGACGTGAATTTGATGACCGCCGGGCGCGGCATCGTTCACTCCGAGCGCACGCCGGAGGAACTGCGCGGCGCGCCGATGTCGGTCTCCGGCCTGCAGACCTGGCTGGCGCTGCCGGACGGCAAGGAGGAGATCGCCCCGGTCTTCGCGAACACGTCCGTCGCCCGCTTGCCGCAGATCGATGCCGAAGGCGTCAGCGGCCGCGTCGTCATTGGCGAGTTCTCCGGCCTGCGCTCGCCGGTCGCGACCGCATCGGACACGCTTTACGCCGATCTGCGCCTGGCGGCGGGCGCCAGCGTGCAGATCCCCGCCGATGCCGAGGAACGCGCCATCTACACGCTGGAAGGCGACGTCTCGATCGCCGGCGATGTTTTTCCGGCCGAGCGGCTCCTTGTGTTCAAGCCGGGCGAGGAGATCGTCGTCTCCTCCGAGCGCGGCGCGCATTTCATGCTGTTCGGCGGCGCCTCGCTGGGTTCCCAGCGCTACATCTGGTGGAATTTCGTCTCGTCCTCGAAGGAACGCATCGAACAGGCCAAGCAGGAATGGAAGACTGGCCGCTTCGATATCGTTCCTGGCGATGAGGAGGACTTCATTCCGCTGCCTGAGGGTTAGTTCTCGAGCACACAGAATTTTTAACGGCTCGGATATGCGTTTCTAGGTGCATGCCTTGGCGATTGGCCGAAACGTCCCTTGCGTCGTCATCCTATGGCGGAGCAAGGAGCGAAGCGACGCGGCGCAGACCATAGGATCCATGCCGTGACTTCCAAGCGTTGCAACGGTGCAGAATTCTGCTCCGCTGCGCTCTTCGGCCAGAGTCACGGCATGGATTCCAGGGTCTCCGGGACGGAGCTTCGCTCCTGCTTCGCCCTGGAATGACGACGTTGGGGGGCTTCCGCCAATTCCAGCCGTTTTCGATGGCTTGCCAAAACAAGCAGCGCCGCGCGTCACTGACGCGCATTTACATTCGCTTGGCGGCGGCCTATGCCGCGCATGATTAAGGCGCAATCTGCTGGTAGCGCCGTGTTCGATCAATTGAGGCAGGACGCGCCCGAGTGAAGCCAGACACGCCGCTGCTCGACAAGGTTCGCATTCCCGCGGACCTGCGGACGCTCGATGAGAGCGCGCTGCCGCAGCTTGCCGCCGAACTCCGCGCCGAACTCATCGACGCCGTTTCGCAGACGGGTGGCCATCTCGGCGCCGGCCTCGGCGTCGTCGAGCTGACGGTCGCGCTGCACTATGTCTTCAACACGCCACAGGACCGGCTGATCTGGGACGTCGGCCACCAGGCCTATCCGCACAAGATCCTGACCGGCCGCCGCGACCGCATCCGCACGCTGCGCCAGGAAGGCGGCCTTTCCGGTTTCACCCGGCGCGCCGAGAGTGAATACGACCCATTCGGAGCCGCGCATTCCTCAACCTCGATTTCGGCCGGTCTCGGCATGGCCATGGGACGCGACCTGTCGGGTGGCCGCAACAATGTCATTTCCGTTATCGGCGACGGCTCGATGTCGGCCGGCATGGCTTTCGAGGCGCTGAACAATGCCGGCGCGCTGGATGCTCGCCTCATCGTCATTCTCAACGACAACGATATGTCGATCGCGCCGCCGACCGGCGCTATGAGCGCCTATCTGGCCAGGCTCGCCTCCGGCAAGGCGTATCTCGGCTTACGCGATTTCGGCAAGAAGCTGACCTCCTATCTCGGCAAGCGCGCCGACCGCGCCATCACCCGCGCAGTCGAGCATGCGCGCGGCTATGTCACCGGCGGCACGCTGTTCGAGGAACTCGGCTTCTATCACATCGGCCCGATTGACGGGCACAATCTCGAGCACCTGATCCCGGTGCTGAAGAATGTGCGCGACAACGGCAAGGGTCCGGTGCTGATCCATGTCGTGACCCAGAAGGGCAAGGGCTACGCGCCGGCCGAGGCCGCGGCCGACAAATATCACGGCGTCAACAAGTTCGACGTCATCACCGGCGCGCAGGCCAAGGCGCCGGCCAACGCACCCGCCTACACCAAGGTCTTCGCCGAGAGCCTGATCCAGGAAGCGCGGGAGGACGAGCGCATCGTCGCCATCACCGCCGCCATGCCGAGCGGCACCGGCCTCGACCTGTTCGGCGAGGTGTTCCCGGAGCGGACCTTCGATGTCGGCATCGCGGAGCAGCACGCGGTCACCTTCGCCGCTGGCCTTGCCACCGAAGGCTACAAGCCTTTCGCCGCCATCTACTCGACCTTCCTGCAGCGCGCCTACGACCAGGTTGTCCACGACGTGGCGATCCAGAAGCTGCCGGTGCGTTTTCCCATCGATCGCGCCGGCTTCGTTGGCGCCGACGGCGCCACCCACTGCGGCGCCTTCGACACGACCTTTCTCGCGACGCTGCCGGGCTTCGTCGTCATGGCCGCGGCCGACGAGGCGGAGCTTCGCCATATGGTGCGCACGGCGGCGTCCTATGATGACGGTCCGATCGCATTCCGGTATCCGCGCGGCAACGGCGTCGGCGTCGACATGCCGGAGCGCGGCTCGGTCCTCGAGATCGGCAAGGGCCGTGTCTTGAAAGAGGGTACCAAGGTCGCGCTGCTTTCCTTCGGCACGCGGCTGCAGGACTGCCTGCTGGCGGCCGAGGAACTCGGCGCCGCGGGCCTTTCCACCACCGTCGCCGACGCCCGCTTCGCCAAGCCGCTGGACGAGGATCTGATCCGGCGCCTCGCCCGTTCGCATGAGGTGCTGGTGACCGTGGAGGAGGGCGCCATCGGCGGCTTCGCTGCCCAAGTCCTGCATTTCCTTGCCCATCAAGGCCTCTTGGAAAGCGGCCTCAAGGTGCGCCCGCTGGTCTTGCCGGACGTCTTCACCGACCACGCCAAACCCGAAAAGATGTATGCCGATGCCGGCCTGGATTCGGCGGGCATCGTGCGCACGGTCTTCGCGACGCTCGGCCATGGCGTGCAGGCGCAGCGCGCCTGAATCAGGACTTCAACACGCTGAATCGGTTTGCCGGCTTCCGGCCGTAAGCTTTTGTTAACGCTTCCGTTTGGCGGTTCGCTTACCCTGTCTCTTGGCCGATTTTCAACGGCGCCCTGCTAAGACCTTGGCCCCAGAGCAATTAAGGAAAAGAGTGAGCGGTTTTCCGCCCGGAATTGCATAAAAACAAAGGGATAGAGCGGTTCGCCATTTCGCTGAAACGGTGAAACGCTCTAGGCAGGGGATAAGAACAATGAAGTCGTTTTTTTGCGGCACGGCCTTGCTGGCCGCCATGGCCGCGCCGGCGACAGCCGAAACGCGTTACGACCGCAATATCGAAAAGGCGGCGATGGACATCGTCGCCGCCAAGATGGGCAGCATCCGCGGCGGCTTCTCCTACAAGCAGAGGCCTCAACTCGTCATGCCGCCGGATGCTACGCCCGTCGCACCCACTCCGGTTGAACCGCCGCGCAAGGAAGCCTCCGGCAATGACGGCCTGACACCGGCTGTCGAGCGCCGCGTCTCCCGGACCGTTTTCTAAAACCACACACCGCGCACGCAGCGGCCGTCGCGCGGCAGGTCGTCAAACGTATCGAGCCCATCGAAATGATCGATCGGCAGGTCGGCGACGTCTTCGGGCGGCGCCAGCCTGACATTGACGGCGATGCGCGTGCGGCCGCTCTTGGCCGCGCGCAGGCCGCGCCAGGCGACCACGCAGGCGCAGGTCGGGCAGAACAGGATTTCCAGCGCGGGCTCCGTCACCTCGGCGCGCGTATAGGACTTCAGCGGTCCCGCGATACGGATGCGCTCGTCGAGATAGTCATACGCCCAGAGCGCGCCGTAGCGGCGGCAAAGCGTGCAGTTGCAGGCGGTGATTCCGCCGGGATCGCCTTCCAGCGTCCAATGGGCCGCGCCGCAATGACAGGTCCCCTTCAGCATCGACTCCTCCGATCGACAGCCCGCGTGGCGGCATTCTGCAGTCTCTTGCGCGGTATTCAAACCCATTGCGTTAGCGCTTGGCTTTCGCCAATGAAGGCCGATGAGTTCCCCATTGCCATTAAGCCGGCGCCAGCGGCTCGACGAATTGCTCGTCGGGCGCGGCCTGTTTGCCAGCCGCTCGCGCGCCCGCGACGCGATCGAGCGCGGCACGGTGACGGTTGACGGCACAATTGCCCGCAAGCCCGGCCAGCCCGTTGCACCGGACTGCCTGGTCGCCATCGACGATCCGGCCCAGGCCTATGTGTCGCGGGCGGCGTTGAAACTGATCGCCGGCCTCGACCGTTTCGGCCTAGATCCTTCCGGCAGCGAGGCGCTCGACATCGGCGCTTCGACCGGCGGCTTCACCCAGGTGCTGCTGGAGCGAGGCGCGGCGCATGTCACCGCGATCGATGTCGGCCACGGCCAGATCCATCCCGAGATTGCCGGGGACCCGCGCGTGACGATGATCGAAGGGCTGAACGCCCGAGATTTGACGGCAGCCGATCTCGGCGGCCGCGTTCCGGATTTCCTTGTCTGCGATGTCAGCTTCATCTCGCTGAAGCTGGCGCTGCCGCCGGCGCTTGAGCTGGCGGGCGAGGGCGCCAGGGCAGTCCTTCTGGTCAAGCCGCAATTCGAGGCCGGCCGCGAGGCGATCGGCAAGGGCGGCATGCTGAAGGATCCAGGCGATGCCGAGCGCATTGCCGGGAATCTGCGCGATTGGCTCGCCGGCATTCTCGGCTGGCGCGTGCTGGGACTTCACCCGTCGCCGATCGAAGGCGGCGACGGCAACCGCGAGTTCCTGCTCGCCGCCATAAAGGACGCCGGTTCGGGATGAGCACACGCTTCACCATCGCCAGGCTGGGCTCCCAGGGCGACGGCATTGCCAACGCCGAGGGCGGGGAGGTTTTTGTCCCGTTCACGCTGCCGGGCGAGACAGTCACCGCCGCGCGCCAGAAGGACCGCGCCACGCTGATGTCGGTGCTGGAAGCCTCGGCGCTCAGGACCGACCCGGCCTGCCGCCATTTCACCGAATGCGGCGGCTGCGCGCTGCAGCACTACGAGGCCGCAGCCTATCAGGAATGGAAGCGCGAAAAAGTCGTGCAGGCGCTGAAGGCCAAGGGTATCGCTTGCGAGGTCGCCGCGCTGGTGCCGTGCGCGCCGCACAGCCGCCGCCGTGTCACCTTCAGCGCCCGGCGCACCGAGGCCGGCATGCTGCTCGGCTTCGTGCGCGCTTTGTCTTCGGAGATCATCCCGATCGAGGAATGCCCGATCTCGCTGCCGGCGATCGTCTCGGCGCTCGCTAAGTTGCGCGCCCTGGCCGGATTGGTCTGCGCCACGCCGAAAGCCTTTCATATGACGGTGACCGTCACCGCTTCCGGCCTCGACATTGCCGTCCATGAGGCCGGCATGCTTGGCGACCACCAGCGGCGCATCGCCTCCAACTTCGTCATGGCCGAGGGCCTGGCGCGGCTTTCCGTCGACGGCGAGATCCTGGTCGAGCCGAAGAAGCCGGTGGTGCAGTTCGGACCGGTCGCCGTGGCCGTGCCGCCTGGCGCCTTCCTGCAGGCGACGGAAGCCGCTGAGCAGGCGATGGCCGGCCTAGTCGGCCAGCATCTGTCGCGCGCCAAGAAGGTCGCGGATCTGTTTGCCGGCTGCGGCAGCTTCGCGCTCCGGCTGGCGGCAAAATCCGAGGTTCATGCCGTCGAAGGCGAAGCCGCGGCACTTGCCGCGCTCGATCGCGCCTACCGCTTCGCCACCGGCCTGAGGAGGGTGACCAGCGAACGCCGCGACCTGTTCCGCAGGCCGCTGACCTTCAAGGAGTTGAACGCCTTTGACGGCCTGGTCTTCGACCCGCCGCGCGCCGGCGCCGAGGATCAGTCGAAGCAGATCGCCCGCTCCGACGTACCGCTGGTCGCCGCCGTGTCCTGCAATCCGGTGACGCTGGCGCGGGATTTGCGCATCCTTCTCGACGGCGGCTATACGCTGAAAAGTGTCACCCCGATCGACCAGTTCCTGTGGTCGTCGCATGTCGAGGCCGTGGCCTTGCTGGAGAAGCCGAAGCGGCGGCGCTAGTCGACTGCCGGAGGTTCGCTGGAAAAATTGTGAAGTCTCTGTTCTTTCGGTGAAATCGCGCCCTAAAGCCGCCTTTTTGCCGGACCTTAATTTCGCTGTTAGGGAAACATTCCTGCCTCCCCGGCGTTATCGCGTGGGATGGATGGCGAACAAGGATGGCGGATTGCTATGCTCTCGCTTCGGAAAGTCATCGGTCTTCTCGTTCTTCTCATCGCGTTCACCGTCGCCTCCGCGACCGATGTGCTCGCGCAACAGCAGAAACGTCTCGCTTTCGTCATCGGCAACGCCGCCTATCCGTCCGATGCGTTGGTCACCTCCGCGAACGACGCCGGTCTGATCGCGCAGACCCTGCAAGCAGCCGGGTTCGATGTGGTCGGCGCGCGCGATGTCGACCAGGAATCGCTGCGTGGCGCGCTGCGTGATTTCCTTGCGAAAGTTTCCGCCGCCGGTCCGGACGCTACCGTTTTCGTGTACCTCGCCGGCCGTGGCGTGCAGTTCGAAGGCGAGAACTACTTCTTGCCGGTCGATGCCCAGATCGCCAATCCGGCCGACGTGCCGCTCCAGGCCATGCGGCTCTCCGATATCACCAAGTCGCTGGCCGGACTGCCGACGAAGGTTAATATAGTCGTCCTCGACGCGGCCCGGCCGAATGCCCTCCCAAAAATGAGCCAGCCGCTGGCCAGCGGGCTGGCGCTGGTCGACCCCGAGCCCAATATGCTGATCGCGTTCAACGCCGCTCCCGGAACGGTTGCGCCGGAAGGTGAGGGCCCATACGGCGCCTATGCCCAGGCGCTCGCCGAGATGATGCGCGACGGCGGCTTGTCGCTCGATGAGGTTTTCGACCGCACGCGGCTGCGCGTCAACGAGGTGACGCAGGGCGCCGAAATCCCATGGGATGTCTCGAAGATCGACGTGCCTTTCGTCTTCTTCGAGCGCGCTCCGGACGCGCCGCCGCCGAAGGTTTCCGAGGCCGAAGAACGGACTAACCGGACCAGGGCGATCCGCGACTTCAATGCGCACGACGCCTATCTCGCGGCACTCGATCGCGACACGATGCGCGGCTACGAGGATTTCATCGTCGCCTATCCGCACGACCCAATGGCCAAACGCGTGCGCGCCATCATCGCGGCGCGGCGCGAGGCGATCACCTGGCGTGAAACATGGCTGCGGGACACGCCTGAGGCCTACTGGTCCTATCTCGAACGCTATCCGCACGGGCCGCATGCCTGGGACGCGCGGCGCCGGCTGGAGCATTTCGACGCCGAGCTCGAGCCACCGGCGAGCTTTACAGTCATCGTGTAC
>NZ_RZSB01000254.1:0-7525 GCF_004023285.1 Mesorhizobium sp. M2A.F.Ca.ET.067.02.1.1 | reverse complement strand
TTTCCATCCAGGCTTTCGGCATCTTTGCCAAGATCCGCGAGATCGATCAGCTGTTGATCGCGCGGCCCGAACTGCGCGGCCGTGTCTTCGAATCGCATCCGGAAGTGGCGTTCTGCCGACTGAATGGCGGCACGGCGATGGCGCTGCCGAAGAAGACAAAGGGCGCGGTCAACCCGGCCGGCATGGAGGAGCGCAAGGCGCTGCTTTGCCGGCATGGCTATGAGAAGCGTTTCCTCGATCAGGCGCCGCCGCGGGGTGCTGCGAGCGACGACTTCCTCGACGCGGCGGCGATGATGCTGATCGCCGGGCGTATCGCCAGCGGCGCGGCGCGGCCTTCCCCCGACCCACCTCTGGCCGACCGTTTCGGCATACCCGTCGCCATCTGGGCTTGAGGCAAAATCGACCGCGCAGCTTTTGGCGGCATGCGATTGCGACGCCGCCATCCGCAATTCGGCATTGCCCACGACCTGCATTTGCCGCTAGAGGCTTTTTCGATCGCAACGAGCTGCCGCCTCCAACCCCCGGAAAGGCTCTAGCCGCCCATGCCTCACCTCCCCGAGCACCTCCTCGCCGGCTATCGCAACTTCATGAGTGGCCGCTACCCAACCGAAAGCGACCGCTATCGCTCGCTGGCGCGCGACGGTCAGGCGCCCGAGACGATGATCGTCGCCTGCTGCGATTCGCGCTCGGCGCCGGAAGCGATCTTCGATGCCGGTCCCGGCGAGCTCTTCGTGTTGCGCAATGTCGCCAATCTGGTGCCGCCCTACGAGCCGGACGGCGAGTATCACTCGACCTCGGCCGCGCTCGAATTCGCCGTGCAGAGCCTGAAGGTGAAGAACATCGTGGTGATGGGCCACGGCCGCTGCGGCGGCATCCGCGCCGCGCTCGACACCAACTCCGCGCCGCTGTCGCCCGGCGATTTCATCGGCAAATGGATGAGCCTGATCGCGCCAGCCGCCGAGACCGTGGCCTCCAGCACGATGATGACAACGACGGAGCGCCAGACCGCGCTGGAGCGTATTTCGGTCCGCTACTCCATCGCCAATCTCAGGACCTTTCCCTGCGTCTCGATCCTCGAAGGCAAGGGCAAGCTCTCGCTCTACGGCGCATGGTTCGACATCTCGACCGGGGAGCTGTGGGTGATGAACAAGGAAACCGGCGATTTCGAGCGGCCGGAGCTTTAACGGAGGCGTGATGCACCGGATCAGCTGGAGGATCGTTCTGGCGGCGACGCTGCTCATGTCCTCGCTCGTCCGCGCCAGCGCGGATGACGGCGCCATCATCGATCGCTGGTATTCGGCGCTGCTGGTCGCCGACCGTACCGAATTGTCCGACCTGCTTGCCGACGACGTGCGCATGAAGCTCGACGACATCGGCGTCGTCCAGACCAAAGAGGATTTCATCGCCTCGATCGACGAATGGCAGGGCGCGGTCGCGGGCGCGGCGATCCGCCATCGCATCGAAAAGAGCGAGAATGGTGAGACCACGGTGCTCGCCTGTTACGATTTTCCCAACAACGATACGCTCATGCGCGAGACCTTCACCGTCGCCCGCGGGCGCATCGTCGCCAGCACGCAGACAGCGGTGGCGCAGGACTGCAGCGGCTATTGAGGCGAGGTCCGTGTTGCGCGGCGCGCGGCATCGCCCTACATCCGAGGCAGCCCGCCTCCAAATCAGTCCACCGGAATCGCTCATGTCATCTTCAAAAGCCGTCGATCTCGCCGCCCATCCGCTGACCCTTTGGCAGGGTCCGCTCGGCCTGCCCGATTTCTCGCGCATCGGCGACAATGATTTTGGCCCTGTCTTCGACGCGGCGCTGGCGGCGCACCAGGCCGAGATCGACGCCATCGCCGGCAACAGAGAGACGCCGACCATCGAGAACACGCTTGCCGCGCTCGAGCTCGCCGGCGAGCCGCTCGACCATGTCTCGTCGATCTTCTGGTGCCGCGCCGGCGCCCACACCAACGACACGATCCAGGCGATGGAACGCGAGGTTTCGCCAAAGATGTCGCGGCATTTCTCCGCGATCTCGATGAACGAGAAGCTGTTTGCCCGCATCGACGATCTCTACCAGCGGCGCGACAGCCTGAAGCTCGATGCCGAGACGCTGCGGGTGCTGGAGAAGACCTGGAAGGGATTTGTCCGGTCGGGCGCCAAGCTGGATGCGGAGGGCAAGAAGCGGCTTGCGGCCATCAATGAAGAGCTCTCGTCGCTCGGGACCAAGTTCGGCCAGAACGTGCTCGCCGACGAACGCGACTGGGCGCTGTTCCTCGACGAGGCCGATCTTGCCGGCCTGCCGGATTTCTTGAAGAGCGCCATGGCCGAGGCGGCCGAGATGCGCGGCCAGAAGGGCCGCTATGCGGTGACGCTGTCGCGCTCGATCTACGAGCCGTTCTCGACCTTCTCCGAGCGCCGCGACCTGCGCGAGATCGCGTTCAAGGCTTTCATCATGCGCGGCCAGAATGGCGGCGCCTCCGACAACACCGATGTCGTGCGTGACATGCTGAAGCTGCGCGCCGAGAAGGCGAAGCTGCTTGGTTACGATTCCTTCGCGGCGCTGAAGCTCGACGATACGATGGCGAAGACCCCGAAGGCGGTGCACGAGCTGCTCGATCCGGTGTGGGAGAAGGCGCTGGAAAAAGCCGCCGCCGACCAGAAGGAGCTGGAGCGGCTGGCGACAGAAGCCGGCAGCAACGAGAAGTTCGCGGCCTGGGACTGGCGCTTCTACCAGGAGAAGCTGCGTGCCGAGAAATTCGCCTTCGACGAGGCGGAGCTGAAGCCGTATTTGCAGCTCGAGCGCGTCATCAAGGCTTGCTTCGATGTCGCCACGAAACTGTTCGGCATCACTTTCGAGGAGAAGAAGGGCATCGCCGCCTGGCATCCCGATGCACGAGTCTTCGTGGTGAAGAATGCCGACGGCAGCGAGCGCGGCCTGTTCCTGGCCGATTATTTCGCCCGTCCGTCAAAACGTTCCGGCGCCTGGATGAGCGCGCTGAAATCCGGCTACAAGCTCGGTCATGGTTCCAAGCCGGTGATCTACAACATCATGAACTTCGCCAAGCCGCCGGCCGGCGAGGCGGCGCTGCTGTCGGTCGATGAGGCGAAGACGCTGTTCCACGAGTTCGGCCATGCGCTGCACGGCATGCTGACCGACGTCACCTGGCCGTCGGTCTCGGGCACTTCGGTCAGCCGCGATTTCGTCGAACTGCCCTCGCAGCTTTACGAGCATTGGCTGACGGTGCCCGCGGTGCTGGAAAAGCACGCGCTGCACGTCAAGACCGGCAAGCCGATGCCGAAGGCGCTGCTCGACAAGATGCTTGCGACCCGCACCTTCGGCGCCGGTTTCGCCACGGTCGAGTTCACCGCCTCGGCGCTGATCGACATGGCCTATCATGCAAGGCCTGAGGCGCCGGCCGAGCCGCTTCGGTTCGAGGCCGAGACGCTGGAAAAACTGCATATGCCCGACACGATCGCCATGCGCCACCGCACCCCGCATTTCGGCCATGTCTTCGCCGGCAACGGATATTCAGCCGGCTATTATTCCTACATGTGGTCGGAAGTGCTCGACGCGGACGCCTTCTCGGCTTTCGAGGAAACGGGCGATGCCTTCAATCCGGAATTGGCCGAGCGGCTGCGGAAGAACATCTACGCCGCGGGTGGGTCGAAGGATCCTGAGGAGCTTTACACGGCGTTCCGGGGAAAGATGCCGTCGCCCGAGGCGATGATGGTGAAGCGGGGGCTGGTGTGACTGGCTAATCTCCCCCCTTGTCGGGGAGATGGCCGGCAGGCCAGAGGGGGGCGCTGTCCCGCCGACGTTGCAGTCCATCATAGTGGCCGCCGCCCCTCGTTCCGTTCGCTGCCCCAGGCTAGGTGAGGCCGCGATCCTTCGCGCCCCCCTCTGCCCTGCCGGGCATCTCCCCCACAAGGGGGGAGATTGGCTGTTTCCACGGATCCGCCACCCTCGGCCAGATCGGCCGGTTGAGCTTCCTGTAATCCGTCTTCGCCGGGTTGCTCGGATAGGAGCTCGGCGCCGCGACATAAATGATCTCGGCGGCGATCGGTGCGAAGCCGGCGTAGAAATGGTTGGTCGATTTGATCAGCAGGATGTCCTTGCTGAGCGGATCGATGCCGATGTTGGAGAAGACATCCGGCTCGAAGGTCTGGGTGCGGTTGGTGTTCAAGATGACGTCGACTTCCGTGCCTTCGATGCGCACCACAGCCGACGGCCCCAACGTCACCCGGCTCGGACCGAAGCTTTGCCAGCCTTCGTTGGTCGTCTTCAGCACCGTGACGCGCGCGTCGATCGGCTCGCCGGCCTGCGGCCCGGCCTTGCCGCCGAAGCGCAGATCGATGACCGCGCCCTCGCCGGCGGCATGGCAGAAGGTCACGGCGATCGGGTCCCAGATCGTCGCCACACCGACCTTGTTCACGCCGCGCTTGAGCAGCTCGCGCAACACGATGGTGCCGTCGCCCGGCACGCCGCCGCCGGGATTGTCCCAGATATCTGCGATCACGACTGGCTTGTCCTGGTGCGTCGCGCGCACGGCAAGCGCCTGTTCGATGCCCGCCGAGGCGGAGAGCATCGTCATCGCGGTTTTTTCGCGCAGCGCATAGAGCTCGCGCCCGAGGCTTTCCGCCAAAGCATCGCCCTTTGCCTTGTCGTTGTCGGTGACGACCAGGATGCGCGTGCCCATCTCCGGCACGTCGGCGGCCATGAAGCCGTGGATGACCGAGACCGACAGCACGCCGTCCTTGCCATGCAGCGCCTTGATCCTGTCGACGAAGGAGCGCATCGGCTCGCGGCTGGTCGGCAGCACCTGGATCATGCGGCAGTCGAAGGTCGAGATCACCGGCTCGATCTCGCCGCGCGCCGCGGCAAGGCCGAGCTCGACGACATGCTCGCCGCGCTCATAGAAATCGGTATGCGGGAATTCGAGGAAATAGGCCATGATATCGCAGGCCGCGACGCGTTTCGGCGTCAAATGGCTGTGCGGATCGAACTCCGAAGCGATCACCACCTTCGGCCCCACGATAGCGCGCACGCGTTCCAGCAGATCGCCTTCGCAATCGTCATAGCCTTGCGCGACCATGGCGCCATGCAGGCCAAGGATCACCGCATCGACCGGTAGGGCGGCCTTGAGCTGGTCGAGGATCTCGTCACGCAGCGCCTCATAGGTCTGACGCTGCACCAGGCCGCCGGGCTCGGCCCAGGTCGCCGTGCCTTCGATGACGGTCAGATCTTCCTTCGTGGCGCGCTTGCGCAGCGCCACGATCGGCGAGGAGCACAGCGTCGGCGTCTCTGGGTGTTTTCCCGGGCCGGCATAGAAGGCCATCTCGAACGAGGCCCGGTCGGTCGGCACCGGCGAGAAGGTGTTGGTTTCCGTCGCCAGCGAGGCGGTGAAGATGCGCATGAACGCTCCCTAGACTTCTTGTTTTTGCGATTCCGGACGAAAACCGCTGCGTATTCCTGGAATTGCCGGGATTGCTATTTGACGGCCCCGAGCGCAAGGCCCCGGACGAGGTAGCGCTGCAGCCAGATGAAAAGGATCGCCACCGGCAGCGTCGCCAAAAGCGTGGCGGCCATGACATGGTGCCATTCGATCGTATAGCGGCCGGCGACGAGCGAGAAAACCTGGATCGGCAGCGTGTAGCTTTCCTGGCTGCGGAGCATGGTGAGCGCGACCACGAACTCGTTCCAGGCGTTGATGAAGGTGAAGATCGCCGTCACCGCGATCGCCGGCAGGCAGAGCGGCAGGAAGACCTTGCGCAGCGTCAGCCAGCGGCCGGCGCCTTCCATCCAGGCCGCCTCCTCGAGATCGCGCGGGATGGTGTCGAAATAGCTCTGCAGCATCCACACCGTGAAGGCGACGTTGAAGGCCATGTAGATGAAGCCGAGCGCGGTGGTCGACTCGACCAGGCCCCAGGCCGCCATCAGCCTGAACAGGCCGAGCACCAGCACGATCGGCGAGATCATCTGCGAGATCAAAAGGAACTGGCGGAAGGCCCCATAGCCGGCAAAACGAAAGCGCGACATGGCATAGGCGGCTGGGACCGAGATCATGATCGCGCCGAGGGTCGCCAGCGCCGAGACATAAAGCGAATTCAGAAGCGCCTGGCCGAAGCCGGTCGCCACCCACATGTCCGCGAAATTCGACCAGCGGAACTCGCTCGGCCACCAGGTCGGCGTCAGCACCTCGGTGCGCGGCTTGACGGCGGTGAGGAACATCACCGCGAAGGGGAAGATCGTCACCACGATCAACGGAGCCAGCAGCAGCCAGGCGATGACGGTGCGTTTCAGCTTCGGCGTCATGCGCGCTGCTCCCGCATGGCAAGCCGCACATAGATCATGGTGAAGACGAGCAGGATCGCGAACATCACCAGCGACACGGCGGAGGCCTCGCCCAGTTTGCCGATGCGGAAGGCGAGCTTATAGAGATGCGTCACCAATATGTCGGTCGAGTTGGCCGGCCCGCCCTGCGTCATCACCCAAATGATCGGGAAGGAGTTGAAGACATAGATGGTGTTGAGCACGATCGCGATGTTGATGAAGGGTTTGAGCAGCGGAAAGGTGATCTCGCGGAACTGCTGGAACAGTGTCGCGCCCTCGAGCGCGGCCGCCTCATAGAGATCGTCGGGGATCGACGACAGGCCGCCGAGGAAGATCGTGGTGGTGAAGGGCACGGTCACCAATATGCCGATCAGCACCTGCATCGGGAAAGCGGTCTCGGCGCTCGCCAGCCACTGGATGTTCTGGCTGATCAGCCCGAGCTTCATCAACGCCGAATTCAGCATGCCGCTTTCGCCGTTGAGCGCCCAGCGCCAGACCACCGCGGTCATGGTCAGCGACACCGCCCATGGCAGCATGATGATGACGCGGGCGATGCCTCGGCCATAGAAATCCATGTTGAGGATCATCGCCACCGGGATCGATAGCAGCAGCGCGCCGCCCACGACCAGCGCCGTCCACAGCCCAGTGCGCCAGAGCGCCGCGACGAAATCCGGGTCGGCGGCAAGCGCCGAGAAATTGGCCAGGCCGCTGAATTCGCGAAGCTGGCCAAAGCGGTTGACGTCGTGCGTCGAGATCTGGATCAGGTCCCAGACCGGCCAGAAGATCACCACCGCCGCCAAGAGCAGGCTGGGCAGCGTCAGCAGATAGGGCAGGAAACGATTTTGCATCGGCTGGCTTGTACTGCGTTGCGTTGTTGGTGGTGCTGGTTTGCCAGCCTGTGCAATGCTCGCCTGTCCCAGGCTCGGTCTCGAACACTTTTCTCGGCGTTAGCGCTGCCCCTCACCTGCCTGCCGGCATCCTCTCCCCGTATAGTGACGGGGAGAGAGACGCTGTCGCCGGCGATTTCGCCAATCACCAACGTAGCAGGAAAAGCGCCAGCGTTGCGGCCAGTGTCCAGCGGATAGATGGGTAACACTTTGAACCGGATACATAGGTAACAGTTTTCTCTCCCTATGATGCGGTCGCCGCAGCGCCAAGCGGTCGGCTTGGCGCGGCGCTGCGGCGAACCAGTTTCAT
>NZ_RZSB01000253.1:0-7546 GCF_004023285.1 Mesorhizobium sp. M2A.F.Ca.ET.067.02.1.1 | reverse complement strand
CCGAAGGCCCGGTGGTGCTGTTCGACTATTTCTCCTGCGAGCACCTGTCGGACCATTCGGGCGTCGTCGACGAGGTGCGGCCGGCGGTATCGTGGATGTATCTCTACAGCGGCGAGTTGACCGACGAGAAGGTCCGCCGCTGGGGCGGCGGCATCGCCGAACTCGTTGCCGAGCATGGTGGCGGCAATCGCCGCATCGCCGTCGACCACATCAATCCCGAAGGCGTCGAGGAACTCGCCCGCCGCGGCATTTCCGTCGGCAACGGCGAGGCGGTGATGGAGAATGCGCGCCTTATCAAATCGCCGGACGAGATCCTCGCCATGCGGCGCTCGATCGTCGCCTGCGAGGCGGCGATGGGCGAGATGGAAGCAGCATTGAAGCCTGGTATTTCCGAGAACGAATTGTGGGCGGAACTGCATCGCGGCAACATCGCGCGCGGCGGCGAGTGGATCGAGACGCGGCTTTTGTCGTCCGGCCCTCGCACCAATCCCTGGTTCCAGGAATGCTCCTCGCGCGTCGTCAAGAATGGCGACCTCGTCGCCTTCGACACCGACCTGATCGGTCCCTATGGCTTCTGCGCCGATCTCTCGCGCACCTGGCTCTGCGGCGACAGGCCGCCGTCGAACGAGCAGCGGGATCTGTTCCGCATCGCCGCCGATCAGATCGCCCACAACACGGATCTGCTGCGGCCGGGCATCTCCTTCCGCGATCTCGTCGAGCGCTCGGCGGTGCCGCCGGACGATTGCTACCCCACGCGCTACGGCGTGCTTTACCACGGCGTCGGCCTGGCGGACGAATATCCGACGCTGCCGCACTCCGGCGACTGGACCGCCGACACGCCGGACGGCGTGCTTGAGCCCGGCATGGTGCTTTGCGTCGAAAGTTATATCGGCAGGCTTGGCGGGCGCGAAGGCGTCAAGATCGAGGAACAGATCCTGATCAACGAGACCGGCAACGCGAAACTGTCAGCCTACAAGCTGGACGAGCGGCTGCTCTGACGCGCCGCCTTCGACCGCCGCGACGCCCTCGCGCATAGCGGCAACGAGCGAGGCCGGGGCGGTCCTCGCCGTGATATAGGGCAGGCCCTTGCGCCGCGCTGTCCAGCCGACCACTTTGACGCCCCGCGCGGCCGGCTCGAAGCGCTGCGCCAGCGCCCAGCTTTCGCAGTCGATCGCCGCGATATCGGCCCTGCCCTCGGCGATGGCGACGATCGACGACCGGTGGCCGCCGCTCTCGCCGCGCGAGGCGAAGATATCCAGGCTTTCGCCCATCGCCTCCAGGTCGCGCGTCAGCGCGATCAGCCCGGACATCGAATCGGGATTGTTGAAGATGAAGCGCTTGCCGCGCAGAAGATCGAGCGGGATGACGGCCTTGCCGTCCTGCGGCGAGGCAACCGACGAACCGCCATCCGCGGCCATCACCAGCGCGCTGGAATAAAGTTCGCCCTGGCCGCCCTCGCACGCATCGTAGTTCGGCTGCGCGATCACCTGCACATGCCGGGCAAGGCCGAGTTCCATCGGCCCCCAGCAGGTTTGCCCGAACAGAAGCGCCGGGCTCAGCCAGAGCTGGTGGAAATCGAACTCGTCCGGGAGCAGCGTCGCCGGGTCCGGCGCGATCACCTCACCGGCGGCGTCGAGGATCCCCCCGGGCACCGGCGGCAGATTACCATTGCGGCGCACGATCGTTTCCGGCGCGTCGATGCCCCTTTGCCGGAAGGCGTCACGCAGCCGCGCCCATTGCTCATCGACCTCGCCCCGCGCTTCGGGCCAGTCATACATCGGCAGGGCCGCAACGAACTTGCTCATGTCGAACAGCTTTCAAGGACAGGCGACCTTCGGCGCCTGCGTTCCGCCACGAAAAAAGCGGGCGCGGAAAGTCGAAATTACTCTTTCGGCGGCTCGGCTGGAACCGGCGCCGTGCCAAGCCCGCTCACATTGCGTGCCCTGACGCGCGGCTTGAAGGCGCGGCCCAGCTCCGGCGTGCGCCGCAACACCGGATGGACGACCGGCTCCTTGGCCTTGAAAGCGTGGGCCTTGAGCATCGCGAAATAGTTCGGATAGGCATAACCGTTGTTCATCCGCAGCCACTCTTCGCGGCGCTCGCGAAACAACTTTGGCAACCTATACCAGGCAATGGTCGGGCTCTTGTGATGAATGAAATGCAGATTGTTGTTCAGGAACAGGAAGGAGAGCGGCGAACGCTCGACGATCACCGTGCGCCCCTCCGGATGCTCCGACCACTGGTGCTCCGCATAGGTGCGGATCGAGATCAGCGATTGGCCGAACCACACCGGCACCAGGATATAGAGCCAGAGCGGAATGCCGAAGCCAAACGTGACGATCGGCACCGCAACCGCGAGACCGATGGCATGCAGCAGCCAAGCCTTGCGGATCACCTTGTCGCCGGCAAGGATCTGCTTGGCGTCGTCGATGAAGAAGCCGACCGAGGACAGCAACGGTCCGAGAATGAAGCGGCCGACCATCGTGTTGTTGATCTTGAGCAGAAGCTTCATTGTCGGCGGCAGTTCCTCGTGCATCCAGAGCGCCTGGTAATAGCTCTCCGGATCGTCGAGCGGATCGGTCAGCCGCTCGTCCGCGTGATGACGAAGGTGGATGGTCTTGAAGCGGCGGAACGGCCAGACCATGCCGATCGGCAAAAAGACGAAGGCTTCATTGATCCTGGCGTTGCGGGTCGGATGGCCGTGCGACACCTCATGCATCAGCGAGGATTGCAGAGCCAGGATAAAGGGCAGGATGGCAAGCGCCAAAAGCGGATAAGATGGCCACAGCAGGAAGCCTATTGCGAACCACGCACCGTAGCAGAAGAGAATGAGACAGACTGTCGGCCATTCGATTGCCGGTGCGTTGCTGCGTCTCTTGTTCATGCCGGTATTCGTGCTTGCCATGCTATCGACCACTGCCTTCCAGTCGCCGGAACCAACTCGATTCCTGACAGCATTGTGTCAGGAGCCTATCGTTGCCGCAACGCGACAAAGCGCACAAACTGTTGCGAGTGCGCATTTTCAGCCGCATATGTTATACATTGTAAACAAACATGGGGATTCATTTCCGCCTGAGCCACGTTCAAGACGCTCCGGGCGCAAATTTTTCCTCTCCGAAGCAGGAGCAGCGTGATGGACAAGCGCGATCTGTCGACTCTCTTCCGGGAGCGGTTGAAAATGCTCTTGACACGATCCGACCTCAACCAGTCGGCCTTCGCGGCCGCGGTCGGCATCGACCGCTCGGCATTGTCGCAGCTCCTGTCAGGCGCCTCGACCCGCCTGCCCCGTGCCGAGACGCTTCTCAACGTAGCGGCCGAGTTCAAAGTGTCGCTCGACTGGCTGCTGGGCCTCTCCCAGGACGAGGGGGTCACCGGCGAAATTAGAGAGAGCCTGGAGATCGAGGAGGCGCCGGACGGTTTTGACCGCACGCTGCTCGCCAAGTGGCACGCCGAGGCGGCAGGCACGAAAATCCGCTACGTGCCGGCAGGCATCCCTGACCTTCTGCGCACCGAGGCGCTGATCGAATATGAGGCCGGCATCACCAACAAGAGCCGCGAGGCGCAGGCCGGCGAAACGCAATACCGCATCGACTATACAAGGCGGCCGGAGACCGACATGGAGGTCTGCATGCCGCGCCACACGCTGGAGATCTTCGCGCGCGGCCTCGGCGTCTGGGATCGTTTTCCCGAAGCCGACCGCCGTGCTCAGTTGCTGCACATGGCAGCCCTCCTCGACGACCTCTACCCGACCTTCCGCCTGTTCCTCTATGACGGACGCATGCGCTATTCGATCCCCTACACGATCTTCGGCCCCTACCGCGCCGCGATCTATGTCGGCGACATGTATCTGGTGTTGAACGCGACCCAGCCGATCCGCACCCTCACCAGCCATTTCGACAATCTGATCCGCGCCGCCGACATCAATGCGCATGAGGCGGCGAGCTTCGCGCAGAAGCTGGCCGCGACGTCTTTCCCGTCAGGCTCGGTCTGAGCGCTTGCCTGCCCGGTCGGCCACCATCCAACCCATGGTGAGGCCTGCATCGAAATCGAGGTCGAGATCAATCCGGCCTAAGGTCTTCTCGGCCGCAAACGCGTTGACTGGACATAAAGACTTCTTTATATCGTTATTTGAGTTCGAACACGAAAGCCAAAGCTATGACCGCGACCAACCCGATTGACGCCCTGCTTGCCGAAAAGGGTGTGCTCCTGGCCGACGGCGCCACCGGCACCAATCTGTTCGCCATGGGTCTCGAGGCCGGCGAAGCGCCCGAGTTGCTTAATGAAACTTCGCCCGAGACGATTGCCAGCCTGCATCAGAATTTCGTCGATGCCGGCGCCGACATCATCCTGACCAACTCCTTCGGCGGCACCCGCCATCGACTCAAGCTGCATCATGCGCAGGATCGCGTGCACGAGTTGAACAAGCGCGCCGCTGAGATCGCCCGCTCCGTCGCCGACAAGGCCGGCCGCAAGGTGATCGTCGCCGGCTCCGTCGGCCCGACCGGCGAGTTGCTGGTGCCGCTCGGCGCCCTGACCTATGACGATGCCGTCGATGCCTTCGCCGAGCAGATCGAGGGTCTCAAGGCCGGCGGCGCCGAAGTCGCCTGGGTCGAGACCATGTCGGCGCCCGACGAGATCCGCGCCGCGGCCGAAGCCGCCATCCGCGTCGGCCTGCCCTATACCTATACTGGTTCCTTCGACACCGCCGGCCGCACCATGATGGGCCTGCTGCCGAAGGACATCCACGCCGTTGCCGACGGCCTGTCGCAGGCCCCGCTCGGTGTCGGCGCCAATTGCGGCGTCGGCGCTTCCGATATCCTCGCTTCGCTGCTCGACATGACCGAGGCGAAGCCGGAGGCGACCGTGATCGTCAAGGGCAATTGCGGCATTCCGGAATTCCGCGGCAGTGAAATTCACTATTCAGGCACGCCGGAGTTGATGTCCGATTATGTGCGGCTGGCGGTCGATGCCGGCGCCAAGATCGTTGGCGGCTGCTGCGGCACCTCCTTCGCCCACCTTGCCGCCATGCGCAAGGCGCTCGACGGCCACACCAAGGCCGAGCGCCCGACCGTCGCGACGATCGTCGAGCGCATCGGTCCGATGCGCAACAAGACCGCAAGCGCCGGGGACAGCGGCGAAGGCAGGCGCGAACGCAGGCGCAGCCGCGCCTGACGGGCCTGTCTATTTGCTGTTTTCGGCGTAGCGCGACAGCGCGGTGTTGAAATCGACGACGTTCTCGGAATTCATTGTCGCCAGCGCGCCCGACGCGCCCGGATCGCTGATCTGTTCCAGCATGACGCGAAAACGATCGTTGTTGAGCGCCGAAAGCGCCGTGTTGCGGGCGGCATCGACATCGCTTCGAATTCGCGCCGAATCAGCCGAAGCCGCTGACGACCCCCGCACCGGCGCATTGGCCGCCGTCGCGTTCGCATTGCCGATTGTCGTGATATGCACTGCTGGTCCCTCAAATCTATCAGCACTGACTAAACAGACGCTGATTGCAATGATGTTCCGGAAAAGCCGCGCAATTTAACGATTGCAAAAAGGCCGACGGGACAATGCATGTCGCCCAGAAGTGTGCAGCGGTTCTGGGGCAACGACATGCATCAAAAAACCTAAGCGCGTCGCACCCGCGACGCGCTTAGTCCCGCCGGCCGTCGTTCAATTCGCAACGCCCTATTTACTACCGTCCAGCGATGAGGCCAGGCGCACCAGCGACAGGAACTCCGCCCTGTAGCCGAACGGATCGGCGCCGCGCGCGGCGTCGGCGATCTCGGCGATGCGGTCATAGCCGAAATTCGCCGTCTGGTCCTCGTCGCGCAGCTTCTGCCCGAAGGCCGCGACGGCCACCGAGAAGCGCTGGTCGGCGCCGGCCGAGTCGAAGGACGAGACCTCATTGGCGGCGGTCACCGGCGTGGTGATCAGCTTCGAGACATTCTCGCTCGGCAGCTTGTAGCGGATCTTGACGAAGGCATATTCGTCGGCATTGGCGACGCCGCCATTGTCGACCTTGGCCTGGCCGTAGCGCAGCGGATCGACCTGCTCGCCGCCGCTCCCTTTCGGCGTGATTTCATAGACCGCCGTCACCGAATGGCCCGAACCGATATCGCCGGCATCGACGCGGTCATTGTTGAAATCCTCGCGGTTGAGGGCTCGGGTCTCATAACCGATGAGACGGTATTCGGAGACCTTGGCCGGATTGAACTCGACCTGGATCTTGACGTCCTTGGCGATGGTGAACAGCGTCGAGGAGGCATCCTCGACCAGCACCTTCTCGGCTTCGGCCAAAGTGTCGATATAGGCGGCCGTGCCGTTGCCGTTCTGGGCAATGGTCTGCATCATCTGGTCGTTGAGATTGCCGCGCCCGAAACCGAACACCGAGAGGAAGACGCCGGTCTTGCGCTCCTTCTCGATCGTTTGCTTGAGATCGTCGTCATCGGTCTGGCCGACATTGAAGTCGCCGTCGGTGGCGAGCATCACGCGGTTGACGCCGTCCTTGACGAAGGATTGCTGCGCAAGCTTGTAGGCTTCGCGGATGCCTTCCTCACCGGCCGTCGATCCGCCGGGCTCGAGATTATCGATGGCCGCAAGGATTTTCTGCTTTTCCGCCGCCTTGGTCGGCATCAGCACCGTGCCGGCATTGCCGGCATAGGTGACGATCGAGACGGTGTCGTCGGGCTTGAGCTTGCTGACCAGCAGGCGAAAGGCGGATTTGAGCAGCGGCAGCTTGTCCGGCTCGTCCATCGAGCCCGACACATCGATCAGGAAGACGAGGTTGGCCTTGGGCTGCTCGGCCGGCTTCACGTCGAAACCCTTGATCGCGACATGCATGAGCTTGGTGTGCTCGTTCCACGGCGTCGGCATGACGGTGACTGTCGAGTTGAACGGCGTCGCGGCCGAATCCGGACCCTTCCAGTCGTAGGGGAAGTAATTGATCATTTCCTCGACCCGGACGGTGTCCGGATCAGGCAGGCTGCCTTCCTTCAGGGAGCGCCGCACGAAGGAATAGGAAGCCGTGTCGACATCGATCGAGAAGGTCGAGACCGGGTCCTGCGCCGTTTCATGCACCGGATTGGTCTTGAAAGTCTCGATGCGGTCGCGGTTTTCCTCCTGCGGCTGCATCTGGTCAGCCGGCATGGGCGCGGGCTGCACCATCAGCTTGGAATCGGCCATTGCCGGAGGAGACGCCGGGATCGCCGCCGCTACCCCTGCCGGCGCCTTGTCGGCTCGCTCCAACTCGTCGGCGCTCCGCTTGGGGGAATAGCCCGCAATTACCCCGACCCCGTCCTTACCGCCGGTTGCGAGTTGGCCACTCTCGGCTGGCGCGGGTTGCAGGGCGGGCTCGGCTTCGGGCGTTGCCTCCTGCTTGAGCAGGTTGTCGACCTCGGTCGCCGGCTTGGGCGGCGTTGCCGGCACCATTTGTGAATTGGTCCGGGTCTCCGCGTCCGCGCCGGTCTTCTTCTCCTTCGCCGGCGCAGCCGGCAGCGGCTCGTTGATCGCCGGTTGCATCGGCGCGGGCTTCTGCGCTACCGGCTTGTCGGCCACC